>CAJBIL010000265.1 GCA_903953145.1 uncultured beta proteobacterium | reverse complement strand
CCCTTGCCCGCAGCCACCATCGGGAAGACGTTGGCTTTCTGATCGGTCAGGAAGTCAAGGAAAACGCATTCATCCTTGTGGTCAACGAAGGCTTTCTTGAGCGCTGCTTCGACGTCTTCCGGCTTTTCAATACGGATACCGACGTGACCATAGGCTTCCGCGAGTTTGACAAAATCAGGCAGCGAGTCCATGTAAGACTCTGAATATCGGCTACCGTAGAACATTTCCTGCCACTGCCGAACCATACCGAGATAACGGTTATTGAGGCAGATAATCTTGATCGGCAGGCGGAATTGTTTAGCAGTCGACAACTCCTGAATACACATCTGGATTGATGCTTCGCCGGTCACGCAAGCAATCTGCTTGTCGGGATGCGCAAAAGCAGCACCCATGGCATACGGCAAGCCGACACCCATCGTGCCTAGTCCACCCGAGTTCAACCAGCGGCGCGGCTCATCAAATTTGTAATACTGAGCTGCCCACATCTGATGCTGACCAACGTCAGAAGTCACGATGGCATTGCCACCGGTTACTTCATAAAGTTTTTCGATAACGTATTGCGGCATGATCACGTTTTTCTTGTGCTTGTACTTCATGCACTGCTTGGCACGCCAGCCTTCAATGTCTTTCCACCAGTCAGCGAGTGCAACAGCATCCGGCTTCGCTGTTTCGGCATCAAGCAACTTGAGCATTTCCTCGAGCACATCAGGTACATTGCCGACAATTGGCACATCAACCCGTACCCGCTTGGAAATTGACGAAGGGTCAATATCGATGTGAATAATTTTACGCGGCACAGAAGTAAAATTATCCGGATTACCAATCACACGATCGTCAAAACGAGCACCGATAGCCAACAATACGTCGCTATGCTGCATCGCCATATTGGCTTCAACCGTACCATGCATGCCCGGCATGCCAAGATACTGCGGATCACTGGCCGGGTAAGCGCCCAAACCCATCAACGTATTGGTAATAGGAAAACCAAGGCGGCGAGTCAAGCGGGTCAACTGGTCGGCTGCGTCGGAAAGAATCACGCCGCCGCCCGTATAAATCATCGGGCGCTTCGCTTCAAGAAGTAACTGCACGGCCTTCTTGATCTGCCCGAGATGCCCTTTAACGACCGGATTATACGAACGCATCTGGATGGTTTCCGGATACTCGAATTCGCATTTATTGGCGGTGATGTCCTTCGGGATATCAACTACCACCGGGCCAGGGCGACCAGTACTGGCAATGTGAAAGGCTTTTTTCATTGTCGCAGCAATATCGCGGACATCCTTGATCAGGAAATTGTGCTTGACGCATGGACGCGTGATGCCAACCGTGTCACATTCCTGAAAGGCATCCTGACCGATGTAGGCCGATGGCACCTGACCGGATATGACCACGAGCGGGATCGAGTCCATATAGGCAGTTGCAATACCGGTCACGGCATTGGTTGCCCCGGGACCGGAGGTCACCAGTGCAACACCAACCTTTTGCGTTGAACGCGCCAGACCGTCAGCAGCATGGACCGCTGCCTGCTCGTGGCGGACAAGAATATGCTTCACCTTGTCCTGCTTGAAAAGCTCGTCGTATATATGGAGGACTGCCCCGCCAGGATAGCCGAAAACATATTCGACCTTTTCTTCCTGCAGGCACCTGATTACAATCTCCGCACCGGTCATCATCATTGCCGTCGCCTTACCAATCTGATTGCTCGAAAAAACCCGTAACGTTAGCTGTTAGCCCTCGATTGGTCAAGGCGTCAGACCAAAAGTTCGCCCGAACAGGCTTTTTAACTTGTAACATCGACCGACGCCACCAAAGGATTCACGCTCTGGCCAGCCAACGCGAACTGTCAGACTTTCTCACCGCATCTGAACGCCGCGCTTTCAAGCAGGCGATGTTTGCCGTGCGCAACGAAGAATCCGCACTTGACGTTGTTCAGGACGCGATGATGAAACTCGCCGAAAAATACGGCGACCGGCCGGCAGAAGAGTTGCCAATGCTCTTCCAGCGGATATTACAAAATACGATTCGGGACTTTTACCGGCGCAGCAAGGTGCGCTCCCTATGGACAACATTACTCTCAGCGCTATCGCCGAACGATGACGAAGACTACGACCCGCTTGAAACCATTGCCGTCGAATCGGGGTCTCACACACCGAATACACCTGACGGCCAACTTCAGCAATCGCAAGTCCTTGGTATTATTGAAAAAGAAATAAAAGCTTTGCCGACACGTCAACGCGAAGCCTTCATCATGCGTTACTGGGAAGACATGGACGTTGCCGAGACTGCTTCGGCAATGGGCTGCTCTGAAGGCAGCGTAAAAACACACTGCTCGCGTGCGAATCACACGCTGGCAGCAGCACTGAAAGCGAAAGGAATCACGTTATGAACGAGCTCCATTTTGGTTACAAAGTCAGGCAGTACCTGAACCGCAGCCTGCATGACCTGCCGCCCACGACCTTATCCCGGCTTGAAGCGGCACGGCAAGGTGCGCTGGCTCGCCAGAAAATCACCGTTAATCAATCGGTGCTCGCCGCTGCAGGCAGTTTTTTTCAACATCAATTCGACAACCTTCACCTGAAACAGATTTTGATGGCGCTCGCTTTACTGGCCGGCGTCGCCTGTTACACCATGTGGGATGCCGACCAGCAGATCACCGAACTCGAAGCAATCGACAGTGCGCTACTGGCCGACGACTTGCCAATTGGTGCATTAACCGACAAAGGCTTTGATGCATGGTTAAAAAGCGCCTCGCGGCAGTAATTTTCAGTAGTTTGCTTGCAGTTACGGGTTGGGCGGCAACGCCTAACCCGTCTGTCATTGCAACGCCGCCACAACCCAACTGGATGTCGCTGACGGTGGATCAAAAAGTCGTTCTGGCGCCCTTAGCGGGGGACTGGGACGCCATGGAACATTACCGGCGCAAAAAATGGATAGGGATTGCAGTACGCTTCCCCACCATGTCAGCTGAAGAACAACGTCGCGTGCAAGGGCAAATGCAGGAATGGGGAAAACTGACACCAGAGCAGCGACGACTTGCGCGTGAGAAATTTCAGGTGATGAATCAGCTACCAGCAGAAAAAAAGCAGGAGCTGAAACAAAAGTGGGAAGAGTATTCCAGCCTGCCCGAAGAAGAAAAAGAAAAACACAAGCTGCAAGGACAGCAAAACGTCAGCAAACCAGTGCCCAAACCTGGCAGACCTTTGACAACAGCACCGGCAGCAAGCACCGCAAACACGGTGCAATTGCCTCCCCCCGCAGAGGCTCCTTCAGCCGCCACTTCGGATAACGCATCGCTACCTGCCGACAAAACACCCCGCCCCTGATGCCTGTACCTGCCTCTGTACCTGTATCCAGCAACCAGCTTCGACCCGGGATTTTGCGCCGGCTGGCCAGCATGTTTTACGAAATACTGCTTTTGCTTGCCGTCCTTGCACTGCTTCTG
>CAJBIL010000264.1 GCA_903953145.1 uncultured beta proteobacterium | reverse complement strand
TGCAGGTCGGATGCCATGCCGATCACTGCGCTGCCAGTGGCCTGCAGCAAACCGTGGATGGGGGAGCGGATGTGGCCGAAATTTCGGGTGTTGATGATGGCCTTGACGCGAAAGTCGACGCTGGCTAGGCGGCGAATAGTGGCCACAGTGCCGTCGGTCGAAGCGTTGTCGATCAGGATGAGTTCAAAGTCGTAAGCGGGTAGTTTCTCAAACTGCGCCACGATGCGCTGATAGAGTTCAACGATGTTACCTTCTTCATTGAAGCATCCGGCAACGACCGAGATCAGTGTGCGGGACGTCACCGGTTCACAGGCCACGCCGGTAGATGACGGCCTTGAGGTTGGCGTCGGCCGCGTAGGGGCTGTCGATATCGTCGATCTGAATAGGGCGATTTGCTGCCACGGCTTTGAGCAGCACTTCGCCATGCATCAATTCGCGACACGAGATCTGGCCCTTCTGCAGCGGCACGGCGAGGTATACATCTTTTTCGTTGAGCGTGTGGCCGGAAGGCAGGTCGTATCGTGCGTAGACGCCTCGCACCAAGCCATCCAGATAGGCAATTTCGCGTTGCTGCGGAATGCGTTTGCGTGTGCCGGGTGCGCCACACATTTCGACCGCCTTGCCCCATGCTTTGAACCACGCATCAACTTGCGCGGGCTGACTGCAATAGGGCGAAACGGGAATGCCATCGGCCTCAATATCGATATGGCGTTCGAAGGTGCGTGCGCCCTTGGCGTAGGCCAGCATGACCGAACTTGTCCAGTCGTGATACTCATGCGTTGAGTAACCAATGACATTATCCGGATAGCGGTCACGCAGGAAATCGATCTGGTTGATTTCCAGATCGTTATCTTCGGAGGGATAAAGTGAAACGCAATGGTTGATGGCGAGCGGAATGTTGCGATTGCCAAAAAATTTGACCAGATCGTCGATATCTTTAAGAGATGAGCCGCCGGTAGACACAATGACCGGTTTCTTGGTGGTCGCAACTTTTTCGATCAGCACCCAGTCGTTGAGGTCGGAACTTGCCAGTTTGATAATGTCGATGCCGAGTTCGACGCAGAGATCTACCGAGCTTTCGTCAAAAGGGGTAGCCATCGGAATACAACCCGACTTGCGAACCGCATTGACCAGCGTGGCGTAGTCGTTCTTATCCAGTCGGGTCTCAATAGTTTTTTTGATGTAACGAATATCTTCCCGGGTGCGGAAGTCCGGGTGAATGAATGCGTCCACATCACGAAACTGCAACTTGATGGCGGCACGTACATTATTGAAACGCACGATGCGAGAAAAATCAGTAATGATGCGCAAGCCGCGCTCGATTTTCCCCCAGTGGTTGTTGGCGAGTTCGAGTACGAATAGGTCTTCAAAGAGTCGGTTTGATTTCATGTTGCAGAATTTATCATGTTGGAGGACCGTTCGACGTAATTGTCCTCACCGACTCTATCCTCGGTACCGGTATTACACGTCAGCGGTCGTCCGATGGCCTTCCTCACATCCAACCCAGCGGTACGGCCCACATTCCGTCACCGAACGGCAGCGCATCGGTGCCGTCGTAGAGCACGATGCCGCTGACGAACGCCTTGCCGCTGAGATCTCGCAGACGGCGCAGGCCCTTAAAGTCGGCCGACGTCACAGTGGCAGCGGCCTTCACCTCGATACCAAGGATCGCGCGTAGCGGCGACTCGAGTACGAAATCGACCTCGACCTGATCCTTGTCTCGGTAGTGGGAGAGAAACCATTGCTCCGGCGTCAGGCTGACGAGCTTCAACAATTCGCCGTAGACCCAGCTTTCTAGGATTGATCCGAAGCGCGAACGATCTGTGCGCAGCAGTTCGGCATTCGCCCGGACCAGAGCAGCAAGCAACCCGGCATCAAGGAAGTGAAGCTTTGGCGACTTGACGAGGCGGCCCAACTCATTGCGCCTCCAGGCCGGTAGGCGCCGCACCAGAAAGAGCTTTTCCAGCACGCCAATGTATTTCTCGGCGGTATGAACGTTGAGGCCAAGTTGCCCGCCGATCTGGCTCAGGTTAAGCAACTGACCAGACATCATCGCGAGGATGGCCATGAGTTGCGGTATGCGCGTAGCCTCGTCGATGCGTGCCACATCCTGAATGTCCCGTTCCAC
>CAJBIL010000263.1 GCA_903953145.1 uncultured beta proteobacterium | reverse complement strand
TCGAATAATGCCGAATACGGCGAGTACGTCACCGGGCCGAAGGTCATCGGTGCCGAAGCGCGAGCTGCCATGAAAGAAGCACTCAAGTCGATTCAGGAAGGTGAATACGCCAAGAAGTTTATTCTTGAAGGCCGCACCAACTATCCTGAAATGACCGCGCGTCGTCGTTTGACTGCTGCCCACCCGATCGAAATCGTGGGTGAACAACTGCGTGCAATGATGCCGTGGATCAAAAAGAACAAGCTGGTCGATCAGACGAAAAACTGATTGGTTTATGCCCGTAGTCAAAAAGGCGCTGCATTGCAGCGCCTTTTTTTGGCTGATATCGGAGAGCTAACCGGGCTGCGCGGCTTTTTTGCGCAGCACTGGTTGAGCGCCGGATTCGGCCCCATGTTCAGGCGCTGCGGGAATGACTTGCAACGTACTGGCGAAGCACACCATCCATGCGCGACTGCCAACCCTCACCGGTGGACTTGAAGTAGGCAACAACCTCAGGGCTGTAGCGCACCGAGACAAGAAGCTTCTTGTTTTCTGCTTTCGGGCGACCACGTAACGCTGCCATTGGAACCAAGGCCTTTAGTTGCGTTGGCGTAAGCGGCTGTGCATCAGGGTCATTTCTGGCGGCCGCAGTAATGGCTTTGTCTTCTGCGACGGTAGGCATACGGATAGTAGGCTTTTTAGAAACTCTTGACATAGTGCTTTACCTCTCGACGATTGGCGGGGCGCAGGCTGATGATCCTGCGTACTTCGCCATACTCTACAAACGCCACGTAATGCAGGGTTTCTGTTTTAGGCGCGAGAGCAATCATTCGCATCTCGGCATACTCAAACCGGTCATCAATCCACACCAGCGCAGCATCTCAGTCGAGTTCGCTCGCAAGAACCAAGGAAACACCATGCTTTGCTTGGTTTGCGGCATCCTTTGATGGATCGAACTCGATTTTCATACCATTACTGTAGCTACAGTAATGGTGGTTGTCAAACGGTCAGCGAGGCATGCACTTATGGGGTCGAACACCATAGTCGACGCTGGGGAGACGGTGTTATTGGCATGTTGACGGCAATCACCGTCAACAATGATTGTCAATAACTGGCGTTGCAGCATTCACCCGAATTAGCACGCATGGGCTTTGAAGAAGAACCATCGAAATCAAGACGGGGAGCAATACGATTCTCCGCTACTTGACCAAGCCGGTGACGAAAACGATTTCGGAATCGATGGGAGAGAGGTAGCGGTTGGGGGATAGTGCCGAAGACCATCAGCAAAATGTACAATAACCGTTAATACTTTCATTAAAGGAGGCGTCGTGACTTTACGAACGTGTGACGTTGTGCCCATTAGCGAAGCGCGCGCTCGATTGACTGAGTTGGCCGATGAAGTGGTCGGTGAAGGGGCAGAAAAAGTGCTGACCAAGAACGGTTCCAGCTTTGTCGCCATTGTGGATGCCCGTAAGCTCGACTACTACCACGCGCTTGAGGAAGAGCATGCCAGCCTGATTCTGCTGGACGAAGCGGAAACCGGCTTGAAGCAACTGCTCGCCGGTCAGCGCGTGTCGAACAAGGAATTGCTGTTGGCGCTGGGAGGCCAATGACTTTGCCCGTAACTGTTCGGATCGAAGCTGCGCCAAACTTCCTTGCCGGTCTGGAAGCGGCGCATGTGTTTTTCATCGAACAAGATGCCGAATCGGCCGCAGAGCGTTTTCGGAAACTCAAGGCAGAGTTGCGCGAAATGATTGACGTTGTGAGTTGGTCACCCGCCAGCGGTCGCCCTGCACGTTTTCTCGCCGGACGTTCCGCGCAGGCGCGGCTGAGAGGTGAGGCGCTGAAGCGGCTTGCTGAACAAGCGGGTTTGCCGAATTTGCGCGAATATATTCTGGGCCGCCACATTGTTTTGTACGCGCATGCCGAGACGGAAGTCGTGCTCCTCGCACTGAAGCATCAACGACAGCTCTGGTATTCAGCCGAGGCTTAGCGCCGCATCCTGCATGCCGACGAGACGTCAGTAAGGTAGTTGACCCCGGCGGCGGCAAGATCTACCGGACTTATCTGCATGGCCAAAACCGGAATCACCCGGCATGAGGGGTAAAATGTCCGCTTATTTTCAACAACGCACTGACCCATGCCGGCAATCCCTCCCCGCAAGGCGCTGATGAATCCGGAGTTTCGTCGCCGCGGCATTTATATTCTGCCCAATCTGCTGACCACAGTGGCTTTGTTCGCGGGTTTCTATGC
>CAJBIL010000262.1 GCA_903953145.1 uncultured beta proteobacterium | reverse complement strand
GACGTTGGCCTCGACCGCACTGCCTTTTTGCACGTTGCCGATATCTGGGAGCCGCGCGCACAGGGTGAGCCGATCCGGCCGATCGAGCGGATGCTGTTCGAAGGGCAAAGCATTGTCGTGCAGGTGATAAAGGACCCGATTGGCACCAAGGGCGCGCGCTTATCGACGCAGATTTCAATGGCCGGACGGATGCTGGTCTATCTGCCGCAGGAAAAGCACATCGGGATTTCGCAGCGCATTGAAAAAGAAGTGGATCGCGAGGTGCTGCGCGAGAAAATCACCCGTCTGGTCCCCGCGGACGAACCCGGTGGCTTCATCGTTCGCACGATGGCGGAGGGCGCTTCCGAACCGGAACTGGCGAACGATATCGACTATCTACGCAAGATCTGGCGTGATGTGCAGGTGCAGGCGAAAACGGCAGCACCGCCGACGATGCTCTATCAGGAGTTGTCGCTGGCGCAGCGCGTACTGCGTGACTTCGTCAATCCGGAAACCTCGCGCATCGTCATCGACTCGCGGGAAAACTTCCAGAAACTCACGGCCTTTGCCGCCGAATACATGCCCATCGTCGCGCCGCTGCTTTTTCATCACACCGGCGAACGCCCGCTGTTCGACCTGCACGGCGTCGAGGATGAAATCCAGAAAGCGCTGGCGCGCCGCGTTGATCTCAAATCAGGCGGCTACCTGATCATCGACCAGACGGAAGCCATGACCACCGTCGACGTCAACACCGGCGGTTTTGTCGGCGTCCGCAATTTCGACGACACCATCTTCAAGACCAATCTGGAAGCGGCGCAAACCATCGCCCGTCAGTTACGCCTGCGTAACCTCGGCGGTATCATCATCACCGACTTCATTGATATGGAGAACGAGGAGCACAAAGCAGCGGTGCTGAACGAGTTCAACAAGGCCTTGATGCGCGACCATACGCGATTGACGGTCAACGGCTTTACCGCACTGGGTCTTGTCGAAATGACCCGCAAACGCACGCGCGAATCGCTCGCACACGTGCTGTGTGAGCAATGCCCAACCTGCCAGGGGCGCGGCGAAGTCAAAACTGCACGCACCGTTTGTTACGAAATCCTGCGCGAATTACTGCGCGAAGCCCGCCAGTTCGACGCCCGCGAATACCGCGTGCTCGGCTGTCTGTCGGTGATTGACCTTTTCCTCGATGAAGAGTCGCAAGGCCTGGCCATGCTCTCCGAGTTCATCGGCAAACCGATTTCGCTACAGGCCGAGCCGAGTTATTCGCAGGAGCAATACGACATTGTTTTGATGTAGCATGATTTTCGTTGATCCGTGATCATGCTTTGTGACAATTATCGTTATTAACTTCCAGCATCTTTGCGAGCATGGGTCCTTCATTGGCCTTTTTCGCGTTCTCCGTCGTAAACGGCGCAGATAACTTCTCCACCCACTCCTCAGACGCACCGTAAAGAATCCAAATTCCCCGCGTTAGCGCTTCGTATTGAACACGGAATAGTGCGAAAGTGCTGGTGAAGCCGCTACCTGCCATTAACGTCAGGATGCCTATGGCGTGCTCAAGGGAGATAACGGTTGCTGTGGCCGATAGCAGGTAGCGGTTGCCAGGGTGAAGTCCCAATTGCTCCCTGTATTTGCCGATGGCAGTGTGCAATTTGGCCGACTGTTCCAAAAGTGCTTCGAGGGTATTTATGTTTGCAGGCATTGAATAAAGATGTAAAGAGAAAGCGCTACTGGCCGCCTGAGGGATTAAGTCCCGCATTATTCGACTCAGTGTCAACATCAACAGGCGATTCTAACTGGCGGTCCATAGATGCTGGAAGTCGAACGACAACTGCTTGTGATGCCGAATCGAGAGCAGGTGGATCACCGACCCAACGCGTGCGTAAAGCATCAGGTAGTGCTGAAGAACGTATTCACGAAGTTCAGCATTTTCACCGATCGCTGCCAATTTGCCTTGAAGAATGTCAATGCCATTACTGGTTTCAACCGAAAGGATAGTGCGGCTCAGAAAAGATCGCCCCATGCCAGGAAAGCGTTCGAGGTTGGGAATGACGGTGTCTGTCAGTTCATCGAGTAGTGCATCAAAGGTCTGTGGTGCCTCTGCTTCGATGAGGAAGGCCTCGATCTCATCGAGGTTGCGTTCAAAATTGGTAGAGAGCTTGACAGTGACCTGTTGCGATTCCTGGCGTGCCACGATCAGGCTGCGTTCTTGCGGCGATGCTTGATGGCTTGCAAAGCGTAACGTGCGTCGCTGCTACGCCCAGCCGCTATATCGTCGAGTCCCTTGCTTGCCTCGCTGATGAGCAGCAGGTGGATACGCTCCCGCTCCAACTGGTGGTAGTAGTCCAGCCTGTCTGAGTCAATCAGCGCAACATAGCTTTCACCATTCTTGGTGATAATTTTCTCGGCACCCGCTTTGACTTGGTCTGCCAACTCGGAGAGTTTGGCACGGGCCTGTGAGAAGGGGATGACGTCACTGGCAAAAATGGACATAGTAAGCCTCACTGACTGATGTTGCAGAATGTTGTACATAATACATATCAATCGTTGAGGGTGGTAGTGGCAGGCAAACGATGCATTGCCTATCGAACCGAGGGACTGGCCGAAGGCGGCCCAGGTCGTGAGTTACACACGTCTGATAGACAGTTGCCTCTCTGCTGATGAGACCTCCGTGACACCCGAAGGTAATACTGCCTCTACAAGTCTTGATATTTTGGTTAGGTAATTGATTAAGTTTGTTATTTGAGCAATACGAATTGTGCTGATGTAGTAGATGTGCTGACTGCGTAAAGCTTGGTTCGGGGGCGTATTTCGCGCGCGCTTTTACTTAAATCCGGCCGAAAAAAAGCCAGTCGATTTGTTATCGACTGGCTTTTTTATGGATTGCTTACTTACTTCACCGGTTTTGCAGCATCCGTTTTGGGCGCTTCTGCGGCGGCAGGGGCCTTGGCGTCTGCTTCACATTTCTTCATGTAGCTGTTTTTTGCGGCGCCAGCCAGTTTTTTCTCGGCGGCGGCGCTTGCACAGGCGCTGTTGCCGGCGGCTTCAGCTTTGCCACCCAGGCATTCGCTCATGAACTTCTTGCGTTCATCGCCCTTGACCTTTTTCTCACCCGCTTCGGCATTGCAGGCTTTCATTTTATCCTGCTGCGCTTTCTGGGCGGGCGACGGTGCTTTTTTAGCTTCCTCGGCAGCAAAAGCAGTGCTGGCGGTAAAAGCAAAAGCCATGAGTGCAATCGCGAGTTTTGTCTTCATTCGTTCAATCTCCAGAGGGTTTGAGTAAAAGCCTAACGATTATACGACGCGCTTCAGTTGTCACCATCGAGTAAGGCACGCTGCTGGCGACTGATAAACTCGCCCATGCTGTCAATCCCGCGCAACTGGAGGATGGTATTGCGCACCGCTGCTTCGAGCAGTACAGCGAGGTTACGGCCGGCCGCAACAGGAATGATGACCTTGCGTACAGGAATACCAAGGATCTCCTGTGTTTGTGCGTCAAGAGGCAGGCGTGGCGCGTCTGCACTGGCCAGTGTTTTTTGCAGATGAACGATCAACTTCAGTTTCATCTTCCGCCGCGATGCAGTTTCACCAAAAATTGTTCGGATGTTGAGGAGGCCAAGACCACGTACTTCGAGGTAGTCGCGCAGCATGCCAGGACAGCGGCCTTCAATGGTTGTTGGTGCAATGCGCGCCAGTTCAACCACGTCGTCAGCGACCAGACCATGGCCGCGCGAGATGAGTTCAAGCGCCAGTTCACTCTTGCCAACGCCGGAATCCCCGGTAATCAGAACGCCCATGCCGTACACATCCATGAATACGCCATGTTCCGACGTTGTGTCGGCGAGGCGCCGTGAAAGGTAGATGCGTAGAAGATCGATTACCGCCGAGCATGGCTTCGGACTTGTAAAGAGCGGCGTATTGGTATCTTCACAGGTCTTCTGGATGCTGGGCAGCACATCAAGGCCATCCGCTACAATCAGTGCCGGCGGTTTTGCCGCCATCAGGTCTTCGACCTGCTGTGACAAACGGTTGGCACTTACCCGTAGCGCCCATGACTGCTCTGCCTGGCCGATTACCTGTAAACGCTCAGGGTGAATAAGATTCAGATGACCGACAACATCGGCACCATAGTTTCCCTGATCTTTGAGCTCGATTTGCCGGTCAAGACCAATGGCAGCAACCCACGACAGCTTGAGCTTTTCACGGTGATCTTCGTAAAGTTGTGCGATGCTGAAGCGGCGCATGGGATTCATGTTCAGGCTGTGAAAAGCTGCCGGATAACTGATGCATCAGGCGCAGCAGTGAGCGCGTCACGACAGGCTCGGTCTGAAAAACGCTGGGCAAGTTCGGAGAGAATCTGCAAGTGCTGCTCGGTAGCCTGCTCGGGTACCAGCAGAACAAACAGGAGCGACACGGGTTTGCCGTCCGGTGAGTCGAAAGGCACCGGCGCCGCAAGACGTAAAAAAGCCCCGACAGCTTCCTTCAGGCCCTTGATACGACCGTGAGGTATGGCGATGCCCTGGCCCAGCCCGGTAGACCCCAGTTTTTCGCGCGCAAACAAGCTATCAAAGACAATGCTGCGGGCAATGCCCTGGTTGTTTTCAAACAGCAAACCGGCCTGCTCGAAAACACGTTTTTTACTGCTCGCATCGAGTTCAAGCGAAATATTTTCGAGGGGCAGGAGTTTGGTGATCTGGCTCATTCAACGCGAACCCGTAAGCGGCAGATTGATAGAGTCGTGGCGGCAATGGCAAAGTAGGCGCCGCAGGCCAAAGCCCGCAGCGCCTATGGCATTACTCGACAACGATATGATTGGCGATCTTGTCGCCACGGTGATGATCCTGCATTTTCTGCTTGTATTTCTGGACTTGGCGATCAAGCTTGTCGACCAGAGTGTCCACCGCGGCGTAGAGATCTTCGTCAATTTCTTCCACGAAAATATCTTTGCCTGGCAGGTGGACCGTAACCTCGGCCTTCTGCTTCAGCTTCTCCACCGAAAGAATCACGTTCACGTCGATGACGTTATCGAAGTGACGGGTGACCCGCTCGAGTTTTCCGGTCACGTATTCACGAATGGCCGGTGTGACTTCGAGGTGGTGTCCACTGATTTGCAGGTTCATGGTGTGGCTCCTTTTTTAGATGGACTTGCGTAAATTGACCGGCGGAATACTGAGCGCTTCACGGTATTTCGCGATTGTTCGCCGTGCAACGACAATTCCCTGCTGGCCAAGAACTTCGGATATCTGACTATCCGAAAGTGGTTTCTTCGGCGCTTCTGCACCAATCAACTGCTTGATCAGCGCGCGAATGGCGGTTGCCGAACACGCACCGCCAGTTTCGGTGGCGACGTGACTGCCGAAAAAATATTTCAGTTCAAAAATTCCGCGTGGCGTCGCCATATATTTTTGCGTTGTGACGCGCGAGACGGTTGATTCATGCAATCCCAAGATGTCGGCAATCTCACGCAGCACCAGCGGACGCATTGCAACTTCGCCGTGGTCGAAAAACTGGCGCTGCCGGTCAACGATAGCCTGCGCTACTCGCAGGATGGTGTCAAAGCGTTGTTGCACATTTTTGATCAGCCAACGGGCTTCCTGAAGTTGCCCCGCGAGCCCGGAGCCGCGCTGCCTGGCAAGAATATCCGCATAGAGGCGGTTGATACGCAAACGCGGAAAAGCGTCGGAATTGACATTGACTGTCCAGTGGCCGCGCAGTTTGCGTACCACGACATCCGGTGTGATGTAACGCGCATCAAGCGCCGCATATTGAGCGCCCGGTCGCGGGTTGAGGCTGCGAATCAGGAACTGCGCGGCGCGCAAGGCGTCGTCATCGCACCCCGTCAGTTTTTTTAACTTGATGAAATCGCGCCCGGCAAGCAACTCCAGATGGCTGCGAACAATTTTCAATGCCAGTAACTGTGTTTCATCAGCGGGCAGAACTTCGAGCTGAAGGGCCAGGCATTCCTGAGCGTTACGCGCGCCAACACCGGTGGGATCGAAATATTGCAAATGCCGGAGCGCGATCTGCAGTTCTTCCGGCTCGATTTCGAGTTCGGGTGGCAGCGCCTCTGCCAACTCGTCAAGCGATTGGGTCAAGTAACCATCGTCGTCAAGAGCGTCAATCAGGCACTGCACCAGTGTGCTGTCGCGCACCGGAATGGTCATTAGACCGAGTTGCCAGGACAAATGCTCGCGCAACGAGGTCGTCGCTGCCTGCACATCCTGATATTCGTTATCGTCGTCGTCAAAAGATCCGGACGCACTGGCGTAATTGCCCTCTTCGCCCAACCAGCTATCGTCATCAGCAGAGGAAGGTTCGCTGGGTTCCGGCTCAGTTTTTTCAGCCTTGCTTGTTTCGTCTTCACTAGAGCCGGGCGGGAGAGCGGGTGGTGCGTATTCTTCTTCCTCGCGCTCTAGCAAGGGGTTTTCAAGCAGGTATTTTTCCAGCTCCTGCTCAAGCTCAAGTGTCGATAGCTGTAGCAAACGGATTGACTGCTGCAGTTGCGGCGTCAACGCGAGGTGCTGTGAGAGCTTGAGTTGGAGGGATGGTCTCATTTTTGCAGCCAGACTGGCCGCCGGTCGGGGATGGTTGGAGAGCTGTCGCCCGTATTATTTTAGGTTTTTATAAGATTTATAGCAGGTTCAGAGCCTGAAGTTCTCACCCAGATAAACCTTACGCACGCTTTCATTATAGATGATTTCGTCTGGCCGACCAGAGGCAAGCACGGTACCTTCGTTGATGATGTAAGCGTGATCACAAATGCCGAGTGTTTCGCGCACATTATGGTCGGTAATCAGAACGCCAATATTGCGCTCCTTGAGAAAACGAATGATCTTCTGAATATCCAGCACGGCAATCGGGTCTACACCGGCAAAGGGTTCGTCGAGCAGGATAAAACGTGGCTCGGTGGCCAGCGCGCGGGCAATCTCGACACGTCGCCGCTCGCCGCCAGAGAGGGAAACGGCCGGGCTGTTGCGAATGTGCGCGATATGCAATTCTTCGAGCAGGCGCTCGACGCGTGTTTCAGTTTCTTCGGCAGGCAGATTCTGGAGCTCGAGAACGGCCTTGATATTCTCGCTGACCGTTAATTTGCGGAATACCGAGGCCTCCTGCGGCAGGTAGGAAACGCCGAGCTGGGCGCGCTTGTGAATTGGCAGGTGGGTTAATTTGTTATCGTCAAAATGAACATCTCCGCCATCGCAGGCGACCAGCCCGACTACCATATAAAAACAGGTTGTCTTGCCGGAACCATTCGGCCCGAGCAGACCAACGACTTCGCCGCTGCCGACCTCGAAGGAGACATCCTGTACGACGGTGCGCGATTTGTAGCGCTTTTTCAGGTTGTGCGCGGAGAGTTTGCTTTTTGTGTCGGGCATCGTTCAGTCGTCTTCAAAATCACCGCGCAAAACGCGCCGGGTGGTGTCGCCTGAGAAGCCGCGGCTGATCAGAAAACGCATTTGCCGAGCGCGTTCGGTAGCATCTACCGGCAGGCTTTCAAATTTGCGCTGCCAGACCTGCTGCGCACGCATCAATTCATCCGTACCGCTGGCCAATGCCTCTTTTACCAAGTCTTCCGCAACACCCTGTGTCCGTAACTCGTGCGCAAGGCGCGCATTGCCGAAACGTGAACTTCGCGCATGCAAACGCATTTCAACATAGCGCTCGTCAGACAGCAATTGACGTGCGGCAAGTTCGTCGAGCAATCCCGCAAGTTGCTCTGCTGATTCGGCATAAGGCAAGAGCTTGCGTGACAACTCGACACGCGCGTGTTCACGGCGCGCAAGCAGGCGCAACGCCCGCTCACGCAGTGAATTGCTCATTACGCAGCCTTACTCGGCGGGCTTGATTGGCTGTGCTGTGGGTACATTAACTGCTGCACGAATCCGGCCCTCGATTTCCTCGGCAATTTGCGGATTGGCTTTCAGGTATTCGCGGGCGTTATCCTTGCCCTGGCCGATTTTCTCGCCGTTATAGGCGTACCAAGAACCGGATTTGTCGACCAGCTTGTGCAAAACGCCAAGTTCAATGATCTCGCCTTCGCGTGACGTACCTTCGCCGTAGAGGATATCGAAAATAGCTTCGCGGAAGGGTGGTGCGACCTTGTTTTTGACGACTTTAACGCGGGTTTCGTTACCGACCACCTCGTCGCCCTTTTTGATACTGCCAATTCTGCGGATGTCGAGGCGTACCGAGGCGTAGAACTTCAGTGCATTGCCGCCGGTAGTGGTTTCCGGGCTACCAAACATGACGCCGATTTTCATCCGGATCTGATTGATAAAAATGACCAAGGTGTTGGTCCGGTTGATGTTGGCAGTCAGCTTTCTTAGCGCCTGACTCATCAGGCGGGCTTGCAGGCCAGGCAGAGAATCACCCATTTCACCTTCGATTTCCGCTTTCGGCACCAGGGCCGCCACCGAGTCGATGACCACCACGTCGACGCTGGCTGAGCGGACCAGCATGTCGGCGATTTCGAGTGCCTGCTCGCCGGTATCGGGCTGCGAAATAAGTAGTTCATCCATCTTTACGCCAAGTTTTTGCGCGTAGCTCGGATCCAGTGCGTGTTCGGCATCGATGAAGGCAGCGGTGCCACCCAGTTTTTGCATTTCGGCGATGACTTGCAGAGTCAGCGTTGTTTTGCCAGAGGACTCAGGCCCATAGATTTCAACGACACGACCACGTGGCAAGCCGCCGATCCCAAGTGCAATATCAAGGCCGAGTGATCCGGTTGAGACGACTTGAATATCACTGGCAATGGCGCCCTCGCCCATTTTCATGATCGAGCCTTTACCGAACTGCTTTTCGATCTGAGCGAGTGCGGCAGCGAGTGCTTTCGCTTTGTTATCGTCCATTGCTTGTCCTTTGCCGGTAATGTCTAAAAATATCTGAGGATTTGCCGGACAGTTTTCCGGCACAGGAGACTGTGATTATATACAGTATTCTGTATTGTTCGCTATGATCTTTGTGATCGGTTTTTTGTTGCAACGCCGGCTCAGTTACCTGCTCCGTCAGACGGGGCTTTGTTCCCGCGTTTTTCAAGGATATCGAGCAGGAACATCAACTCACTTACTACGGATAGCGAAAAGCCCCGGCGCGCTCCCTGTCGATTGTCACGCAGCAGTTTATTCAGGTAAACAATTCCTTCTGGCGTATCCCAGGTATGACTGATCGCATCTTTGATGTGGGGAATTTGACCGATGTTGGGAAGCCGGGAGAGCAAGGCCTCAAATACGGCTGCCTCATCTTCTTCAAGCGCAACCGGCTGCGGAGGAAGGTCGGGGATCGTATCCCAGTCGCCCGGTTGAATGTTGAAATGAAGTTTTACTTTTTGTGAGAGGCTCTCATAGTCTTCGCGCATGCCGTTTTGCCGATAAATCTCCAGCAGCTTGATCCACGGTTGCAAGGCTTCGTCCGGATTATTCTCGATGTATTCGAGCAGCGCCTGGGTTGCCCCTTTGACGCGGCCAAAGGACAGCATGATGTCGGCCAGCTCCATCACCGGATTGAATTCATCACGCTCCTTGACGACAATCGGTTCGAGCATGGGTTCCGCAATGGTAACGGTTTCTGGCAAGAGCTCTACGACGATATCAGGGGCTGGCGTTGGTGCCGGAGTTTGCGGTGTTACCGGCGGCCAATCGTTATCGAACGGTGATTGCATCTTATCCGATGCCATTTTTGCGTTTGGCGTCGAGGCAAATATATCGTCCGAAATCGACCAGGGCAGCGGTTCTTCTGCTTCAGGTGGCGCGTTCTCTGCGCCTAGCCTGAGGGGGAATCGCATTGACCCAATCGAATAACGACGAAGCGCCCAGACAAGAACACCAATCAGCGCGATCAGCAAGGCAAGGCCAGCCCACCAGCTGGTGTGGTCGGTGGCTTCCTCATTGGAAGGAGATGCCGGGGGCGCAGTTACCTCTTTAGCGGGGGGGCGCTGGGTCGCTGCAATTTTGGCCTGGGCCGCCGCCTGCGCTGCCTCGCGCGCACTGTTTTCACTGGCCGCCTGCAATTCGGCAACCGAGGCTTCCAATTGCCGTACCTGTTCGGCAAGACTTAGTTGTTGGCTGGCCTGATCGTAGATCGCGGTCAGCAACTTGTATTCCATGCGGAACATGGCGCGCTGGCTTTCCGAAGTCTTGCTCATAGTGCGGGAAGACAATTCGTTGGCGAGGCGCAGGGGCAAGCCGTCAGGAATGACACCCTCTTCAAAGGGCGTGCCCGAAATGCTCAGTCGATCCGACATGCGGTCAGTGCTTACCAGCGCTGCCGCTGGGCGACGCTTTTCTTTCTTTACCGGTGCTGGCACTGGTGCCGGTTCGGCGGGCAGGGGCTGCTCAACGACAACTGGCCTGCTTGGTTCTTTTTCTAGAGGCTTTACCGGACGGACACCACGCCGTGTGTCGGGAATCGTGAGCGGCGTGCCGGCGCTCAGTGGCGTTTCACCGCTGACCCCCATATCGATTTCAGGATTGGCAAGCTGCAAAGCCTTGAGGAAGCGGCGCTGCGCGCTTGGCTGGCGCGGAAAGAGATGGCGGGTAATCGACTGTGCCGACTCACCGTCGCTGGCTTGCCAGCGGTCGGGATAGGCGTCACTTGCCGGCCGCGCTGCCGCCGCTGGCCTCGAATCCACTGTTACTGGAATTTTACTGGTAGCACTCGTCGCCGGGAGGCTGGTAGCCGGTTTTGCTGCTTTGGTTTCGAGCGGATCAATGATCAGCATGTAGTCACGAACGACTTCAGCGCCACAGCCGGCGCGGATGCTGATCTGAAGAATCGGGTCACTGATGAATTGATCCGAGCTGATTAGCAAGCGCACTCTATTGCCTTGGCGCTCGATGGTGACCCGGCCTTGCGTCAAAGCTGGAATGCCTGATTCCGGGTTGCCTGGCGCACTTAAACGGAAACATTCGGCAATCGGGCGATTGTCGGCCGGCAGCCCCAGTAATTCGACTTCCGCCTGAAAGCGCGCGCCAAGACGGGAGAGCACGGTGATTTGCCCGAGACCGAGAGCCGCAGCGTCACCGGCACAGAGCAGCGCCAGCAAAAGCAGGAGTGAATGAGGTTTGTGTGACATGGCTGCGTATTCTAAGCGATGAACGGCGCTGGTTTCTCAGAATGAATTAAGTTACTGGCATTGTGAACACAACAAAGCTGGAATTTGTGCGTTTCGATGCATTTTCTAGGCTTTCATCAGTGAGGCATGCTGGAGAATGCCCTTCAGTGCGTACTCGACGGATTGTGCGCGCACCGTTTCGCGGCAGCCATCAAATTGGCGAATCGCGCTATATCTTTCGCCCTCCGGTCCGGCCCAGGCAAAGCAGACGGTACCGACCGGCTTGTCTGGCGTGCCACCGTCCGGCCCGGCAATGCCGGTGATTGAGAGTGACCAGTCGGCATGGCTATAGCGAAGAGCGCCCTGGGCCATTTCGATTGCCGTAGCTGCACTGACAGCACCGTGACAAGCCAATGTGTCGGCGGTTACCCCCAGCATTTCCTGTTTGGCTTGATTCGAGTAGGTGACGAAACCGCGTTCGAACCATGCTGAACTACCGGTAATGGCGGTTAGGCATTGCGCTACCCAGCCACCGGTGCAGGACTCGGCGGTCGCCAGCTTCTGGCCATTCGCTTGCAGCAACTTACCCACTTCTGCGGCGAGGCTTTCGAGTTCGCGTTGATTCATTTGCCTGCTTTTACTTAAGCGCGAATTGCAGGATGGCCAGTACGAGGACGGTGTAGCCGGCGGCAATCAGGTCGTCGGTCATCACGCCAAAGCCGTTTTTGACCTTTTCGTCAAAATAGCGCGCCGGTTGAGGTTTGACGATATCGAAAAAGCGGAAGAGAAAAAAAGCGGTGGTTTGCCATAACCAGGGCGTCGGGCAGAACACGAGAACCATCCAGAAAGGAACGATTTCATCCCAGACGATGCTGCCGTGATCCACCACCCCAAGATCGGCTCCCGTCTTGTGGGCAGCCAGAACCCCGCCGATAAAGCAGACTGCAAGAAAACCGAGTAACTCAAAGTCGTTCATCCACGGGCGTAACAGCGGGAATGTCAGCCATGCGAACAGGGTGCCGACGGTGCCTGAGGCAAAGGGGGAAAGTCCGCTGCCGAAACCGCAAGCGATCAGATGCGCCGGGTGCGAAAACAGGAAGCGAACCGAGGGTGGTGTATTGGACTTAATCAAAGTGGTCGAATCCTGTGCGGTTTATCGGCAGTGGCTGGCCATTTTCATCAAGCAGGGTCAGTGCGCCGGCTGTGCCGGCAATCATGCGGCCGAAACGCCAGAGTGGCAAATCGATTTGAGCTGCCAGTTCGATCAGTTCGAGGCGATTCTTTGCTGCGGCAGTAAATACAAGTTCGTAATCGTCGCCGCCGGATAGCTGGCACTGGCGGGCCAATGCCGGGTCAGCCTCCGGTGGCAGAGAGGGTAGTTGATTCGCGAACACTTCAGCGGCCAGCCCTGATCGTTCAAGGATATGGCCGAGGTCACCCAGCAGTCCGTCGGAGACGTCGATTGCGGCGTGCGCCAGCGCTTTACTTTGCAGGGCGAGCCCTAGTTCGACGCGGGGTACCGGCTGCTGCAGGGCGGCAATGCAGCGGCCGGCGAGCATGGCAGGTAATTGCGTTTTACCTTGGAGGTGCGCCAGCCCCAGCGCAGCGAGGCCAGGCTGACCGGACACCCAGAGATCGTCGCCTACTTGCGCGCCGTCACGGCGAAGTGCGCGACCAGTGGGCACTTCACCGAGTGCGGTGAGGCATAGATTGAGCGGGCCGCGTGTGGTGTCGCCACCGACGAGATCGACGCCGTAACGTTTCGCGCAGGCGAATAGACCGTCGGCGAACGCGGCGATCCACGCCTCATTGGCTTCCGGCAGGCTGCCGGCCAGCAAGACCCAGCGTGGCTTGGCGCCCATCGCTGCGAGATCGGACAGATTGACTGCCAGTGTTTTCCAGCCAAGCTGCTGTGGGTCGGTATCGGGTAAAAAATGCACGCCGGCAACCAGCATGTCGGTGGTGATGGCCAGCGCCATGCCGGGTGAGGGCGCCAGCAGCGCACAGTCGTCGCCGGGGCCGAGAACGGCTTGCGGTGTTGGCCTGGCGAAGTAGCGGGCAATCAGATCGAATTCGGAGGGCGGCATAAAGAAACTTCTTTCAACGTGCCCCGAAGGAAACCCCCTTGGGTACAGAGGGCGCTTAACCTTTACGCGTTGCCCGCTTGGCTTCGACTTCAACTGGGCGCAGCTTGGCAGCCAGTTTGTCGAGTACGCCGTTCACGTATTTGTGGCCATCCGTACCGCCGTAGCCTTTCGCCAGCTCAATGGCTTCGTTGATGATCACCCGGTAGGGTGTTTGCGGGTAGTTGGTGAGTTCAAAGGCACCAGCCAGCAGGACACAGGCTTCGATCGGCGACAGCTCATTGAAGGGTCGGTCGAGATTGCCTTGCAGTTGCTCCTGCAAGGATTCACGTTGCGCCAGAACACCGCGCAACAGGCCGGCAAAAAACTGGCGATCGGCTTTGTCGAAACCGGTAATGTCGTGCAGATGCGCCTCGATGGCGGCTTCGTCGTTGCCGCCGATGCGCCATTGGTAAAGGCCTTGCAGCGCGAACTCACGGGCGCGCCGGCGTGGCGACTTGGCAACGGGCTTGGGCGCCCGTTCGGTGGCAGGTTTGTTTGCGGGATTCGCAGATTCCGGCTGGTCGCTCATGATGGTCATTCTCCCAGGGCACGTAGCAGATTGGCCATTTCAATGGCGGTACGGGCGCAGTCAGCACCTTTTTCCTGCATGCGGGCCAAGGCCTGGTCGTCATCTTCACAGGTCAGAATGCCGTTGGCGATGGGCACGCCGGTGTGTAGTTGAACTTCCATGACGGCGCGGCAGGCATCGTTTGATACCACTTCAAAATGGTAGGTTTCACCGCGAATGACTGCGCCGAGGGCGATCAGCGCATTAAAACGGCCGCTTTGTGCCATTGTTTGCAGCACCAGCGGGATTTCGAGCGCTCCGGGAACGGTCGCGATTTTGATCTGGCTATCAGCAACACCGAGTTTTTTCAGTGTTGCCGTACAGGCACTGAGAAGACCTTCGCAAACGTCCTGATTAAAGCGGCTCATCACGACGCCGACCGCCAGGCCGTTGCCGGCGACGGAAGTTTCGTACTCGTAAATATTTTCAAAACGGGCCATGTCAGCGCCTTAAAGTGATCGTGCAGTATCAGAGTTTAGTCAGAGTTTATCGAGGTCGGCCGGGGTAGCGATGTGGCCAGTCACTTCGAGATCGAAACCGGCCACGCTCGGCATGCGGCGCGGGCTGGCGAGCAGCTTCATTTTACGCACGCCGAGGTCGCGCAGGATTTGCGCGCCAATCCCGTAGATGCGCGGGTCCCATTTGACGGCCGGACGTTTAGCCGTGCTCTGTTCGCCGAGCGCACTGAGAATATCCTGGCCGCTTTCCGGGCGGTGCAACAGCACGATCACGCCGCAACCAGCCTTGGCCAGCGCCGCCTGGGCAACGTCGAGCGAGAAAGTATGGCGCCCGCCGGTCGGATCAAGGAAATCAACGACCGATAGCGGCTCATGCACCCGCACCAGCGTTTCCTTTTCGGGGGTGATTTCGCCACGGGTCAGCGCCAGATGAACCTCGCCCGTTGTGCGGTCAGAGTAGGCGTGTAGCGTGAATTCACCGTGCGCCGATTGCACCTGCTTGGATACCGTGCGCTCAATCAGTGTTTCGTTGCGGCTACGGTAGTGGATGAGGTCGGCAATCGTGCCGATTTTCATGTTGTGGATTTTGGCGAATTCGATCAGGTCCGGCAGCCGCGCCATCGTGCCGTCGTCCTTGAGAATCTCGCAGATCACCGAAGTTGGCTCGCAGCCAGCCATTTGCGCCAGATCGCAGCCGGCCTCGGTATGCCCGGCCCGCACCAGCACACCGCCCGGCTTGGCGGTGATCGGGAAAATATGGCCAGGCTGCACAATGTCTTCGGCCTTGGCATGCTTGGCAACGGCGGCTTGCACCGTGCGCGCACGGTCGTGCGCCGAAATGCCGGTGGTCACGCCAACCGCCGCCTCAATCGAAATCGTAAAGGCCGTGCTGAACTGGCTTTTGTTGTCACGCGCCATCTGCGTCAGGCCAAGCTGCTTGCAGCGCGCCTCGGTCAGCGTCAGGCAGACGAGGCCGCGTGCGTGCTTGACCATGAAGTTGATCGCTTCTGGCGTTACATGTTCGGCGGCTAAAACCAGATCACCTTCGTTTTCGCGGTCTTCCTCGTCAACCAGGATAACCATGCGCCCGGCGCGCATCTCGGCGATGATTTCTTCAATCGGAGCAATTGCTGCGGATGTGCTTTGCGGTGCCATGGTTATGCGGCCTCAGGAGCGTTTGGATTGAGCATGCGTTCGACGTAGCGTGCGATCAGGTCAATTTCCAGATTGACCCGACTGCCCGCCTGTAGACGGTTGAGCGTGGTTGCTGTGATGGTGTGTGGAATCAGGTTGATGGTGAAGGTGGCGTTATCAACCGAGTTGGTCGTCAGGCTGACGCCGTCGACGGTGATCGAGCCCTTGCGGGCGATGTATTTGGCCAGTGCAGCAGGGGCGCGAATCTCGAGCAGATGGTTGCACGGTTCGCCGGCACCGAGCGGGTCAAAGCGCAGCACTTCACCGACGCCATCAACATGGCCGGAGACAAGATGGCCACCAAGCCGGTCGGCCAGACGCAGGGCTTTTTCGAGGTTGATGGCGCCCGGTTCAGCAAGGCCGACAGTGCATGACAGTGACTCGGGCGAAACATCGACGCAGAAGCATTTGTCCTCAATGGCAACAACCGTCAGGCAGACGCCGTTGCAGGCAATCGAGTCACCCAGCGTGACGTCGGACAGATCAAGCGCGCCCGCGTCTACGGTCAGGCGCAGCGTGGGCGTGCCGTCGTTGCGTGGCGTGAGTTGGGTAATACGGCCAACGGCCGCGACAATTCCGGAGAACATATGGAAGATCAATCAGATAGGGGTGCGAATTTTAGCATGCGGCGCTGGTGTGCTGATTGTTAGCGACTGAATGGCACTACTGCGCCTGAATTGATGCCAGAAGAGTAGAATTAGATTATTCCTTCTGCCGTGATGGCGGCGGCCCATCTTTCCGAGGACGAACGGTGACGTTCAATCTCCGCGCAAGCAACCACGCAGCTGCCCGCGCTCTGAAAATCATGACGGCGATGTTCCTGCTGTTGATCTGGGGGGCTTTCTGCTTCTGGGCGATGCATGAGCACACAAGTAGCCGTGCGGCGGCCGGCCTCAAGCTTGAACGAGAGCGGGTGACCGCCGATGCGCAAGTGAGCGGTATTCTCCGGCAGGCGGAACTCTTTCTGGTCACGGCGGATCGTCTGATTAGCGAGCACACGGATGTTGATCCGCGTAGCGACCCGAAATTTGCCGAGCTGGTACGGGCTTTTCAGCGCGTCACCGATGGTGGCATGCTGGTGCGTCTGGTTGATGAGCGCGGTGAAGTCTTTCTGATACCGCCCGATGGCCCGCATCAGGGCGCTAGCGCGCAGGGGCGCGACTACTTCATTGCGGCGATGGCGTCACCACCGGGCCAGCTTGTTATTGGTCAGACAATTCAGGGACGCGCTTCGGGCAAGTGGCAGATGCCGGTTGCAACCCGCCTGACCCGGCCGTCGCACGGCATTGTGCTGATTTTCGTGGGGATCGAAACCGGCGTATTCAGCCGGGTGTTTGATGAAATTCGTACAGATCAGGATGCCGTCGTCAGCATTATCCGGCGAGATGGCATTTTGCTCGCCCGCTCCTCTGCGCGGCCCATCGACCTCGGTATTTCCTTTGCAAATTTCCCGTTGTTTACCGAAGGGCTGGCCAAAGCCCCGCGCGGGGTGATGCTGGTGCCATCCGCCCGGACCGATGGTGTGCCACGCATGATCGCCTTTGGTGTCATGGCGCGTTACCCGTTAATCACACTGGTCGGTGAGTCGGTACATGCGATTGATGCACCGCTCTGGCGCATGATCTGGATCATTGCTGCGTTGCTGTTGCCGGTCACACTGGCTGTGCTGTTTTGTGCGTGGCACGGCATTGCCCTCTTGACGGCACTGCGCTTGCGTGAAGAGGAATTGTCGCGGCTGGCGACGACAGATGATTTGACGGGCTTGAGCAATCGCCGCCAGTTTCTCGAGCTTTGCAACGAGGAAATGTTGCGTGCCCGGCGCTATCAGCAGCCGCTCGCCTTTCTCGAACTCGATCTTGATTTTTTCAAGCGTATTAACGATGCCTACGGCCACGCGACAGGCGATGCCGTGCTAAAGGCACTGGCGGGTGTCGGGCGGAGCTGCCTGCGCGATGTGGATCACTTTGGCCGGCTCGGTGGCGAGGAATTCGGCATTCTGTTGCCGAGTACTGATCTGGCCGGTGCACTGCTGCTTGCCGAGCGCCTGGTCGCGGCAGTCGCGACCTGCGAGGTACCGGCGGGCGAGCTGGATCTGCGTTTCACAGCCAGTATCGGCGTGGCCGCGCTGGTTGCTGATGACCCTGGGTTCGAAGCGATCTACGCCCGTGCCGATCAGGCGCTTTATGACGCCAAGGCCGGTGGCCGAAACTGCGCGCGCAGTGTGCCGGTGCTGCCGCCGCTGCGGGTGGGCTGAACTTTCCAGATTCAAGATTTAGCAAAGCAAAAATGGGAGAAAAACGATGAGCCGGAACAGTAAGGATTTGCGAACCGTCGCCCTGGTCGGGCACGGCGCTGCGGGCAAAACAACGCTTGCCGAAACGCTG
>CAJBIL010000261.1 GCA_903953145.1 uncultured beta proteobacterium | reverse complement strand
CTGGATTATTGGCTGAAAGCCCGTTGGGTGATGCGGTGAATCGCCCACTTCATATTAACCGACAGAAACCACGGCGTGGCGTTGCGTGGCTGTTTCTTGTCGCCAGCGTGCTTGGTCTGGCACTCGCCGGGTTTATAGCGATCAGCGCGCAGGATGTGTCGCGTAGCTCGACGCCATTGATCCGGGAGAAGCTGCCGCTGCTCGAAGATCTCGGCCAGGTCGAGAAATCATTGCTCTCGATTCAGACTTCGCATCACGAGTATTTTGCCTATTCGGTCAATCGCAAGACTTACTTTGAATTGCTCGATAAATACAACGGAAATTTTCTGGACAGCATGGCGCGCCTTGACAAGGCTTTTCCCGGCGCGCCGCGGCTGGCGAGGATTCGCGAGGTGTATGACAACTCACGAAAAATCGCACCGAATCTTGATACGCTGATGCAGGTCGATCCCGTCGATTGGGACGAGGCGCGTGCCGTCTTGGTCGAAATCTCGATTGATTCCGGTGAAATTGACGGCCAGTTAAAGATGCTGCGTCAGGCGGTGGATGCCGATGTAATCGCTGCGGGTCACTCCACCGAGCACAACGTTGCGCGCATGGTCTGGCTGGTGAGCGCCTACAGCGTGCTGATTTTTCTGATCGCCTTGCTTGTTGCGCATCACATTCGCGCGCGCGCCCGTGCCGAGAGCAAACTGGCCTACAACGCCCAGCATGATCTGGTAACGCGTCGCCTCAACCGGCGGGCGCTGGAAGACACCATTGCAACACTCGGTGAAGGGCGGCAAGTGCTGACCATGCTGGCGCTCGAACGCTTCAGCCGGCTGGTGGGTACGCTCGGTCATGAGGTTGCCGATGCCGCGCTGCGTGCGGTGGCCGAGCGTTTGATGCGTTACGCCGAAACCCTTGGTGCTCAGGTTTTCCGTCTGGATGGCGCCAATTTTGCGCTGCTGTATCCGGCTGCTGACCTTGCTCAAAAAACACCCGCCGACGATGCGGCTGAAATCCTTGCGCTGGTCAGAGCGCCCCTGCACGTTGGCCAGTACGAGTTGCTGATTGCCGCCAGTTGCGGCGTTGCGGCTTACCCCGACGACGGCAACGATGCCCTAACGCTGATGCGCAACGCCAACACCGCGCTTGAACACGCGCAGCGCGGCGAACTGCCCTTTCTCGCCTACACGCCGGCTCTGAATGCCCGTAGCGCAGATCGCCTGGCGATGGAGGCTGCGTTGGGTCATGCCGTGGAGCGCAACGAATTCGAGCTGCACTATCAAGCGCAAATGGCTATTCGAAGCGGCCGGGTGATCGGTGTCGAGGCGCTGATCCGCTGGCGGCGCGACGGCAAGCTCGTATCCCCCATCGATTTCATCCCGATTGCCGAAGAGAGCGGGCTGATCGTCGGCATCGGCGAATGGGTGCTGCGCGAGGCCTGCCGGCAGTCGGCCGTGTGGCGTGGGCTCGGGCATGACTTGCTGGTTGCCGTGAATATCTCGGCGCGCCAGTTTCAGGACCCGGCGTTTTTCGACACGGTGCTGCAAGCGCTGGCCGACACCGGTGTCGAACCCGCTGCCATTGAGCTGGAGATTACCGAAAGCCTGATCATGCAAAACCCGGAAAGCGTCGCCGGCGACCTGCGCCGGCTGCGCGAGCTCGGCTTTGCGCTGGCGATTGACGACTTCGGCACCGGCCATTCGAGCCTCGCTTATCTCAAGCGCTTCCCCATTCACAAGCTCAAGATCGACCAGAGTTTTGTGCGCAATCTGGGCAGCTGTGCCGACGACAGCGCCATCGTCGAAGCCATCATCCGCCTTGGTCAAAGCCTGGGGCTAACGGTGATCGCCGAAGGCGTTGAAACCGAGGAAAACCTCAAGCAGCTGCGTGATCTTGGCTGCGACGAGATTCAGGGCTATCTGCTGAGCAAGCCGCTGCCGGCGGCGGAGGCAACGACGTTTCTGCAAGGGCGTTTGTAGCACTGGCCGGTAAGCCAATGAAAATGGACTTCTGCGAAACAAAATGCCGCGCAGCTCCATGTTGTTGCGCTTCTTCCGAAGGGCTGCGCTGCCGGGATGTGACGAACGATCATTCCCTTACGGTGCTATTGTGCGGCCTGCATAAATTTCATTGAGAGGAAAACGTCGTGCCGGGTAAAGTTATCAAGCTGATCGTTGCGCTCGCTACTGCCACATTGGCTGTCAGCGCCAGCGCAGAAGACAAGCACGAAAAACACCACCATCATTTTGCCAAGGACGTCGATGCCTTGCACAGCGTACTGGCGCCGCTGTGGCACGCCAAGCCGGGCAAGGCGCGTTCGCAGAAAGTTTGCGCGCAGGCCGGCCAGCTGGCGTCTCTGAGCAAAGACATTCGCAGCGGCGACAACAGCGCGCTGCTGGCCTCGATTACGGCCTTGAAGGCGCAGTGCCAGATGAAGCCAGCCGATATCGACGCCGTGTTTTCACAGGTGCATGACGCGTTTCATCGGCTTGTTGATCCTGCGTAGCGGATTGTGCGCTTGTCCGTCAGGATCAACCCCCCTGAGTTTTTAGCATCATCGCCAGATAGTCAAAAAACACGCAATACAGCGCAATCGGCAGCGGTAATCCGAGCAGCGTGCCGATGAGGTATTGCCGGAAGCGGATGCCGGACAGCGCCAAGGCGTAGTTGAGTGCCGGCATGGTCTGGAACAGCACGCGCAGTAGCACGACGCTGCGGATTGGCCGGGTGTCGAGTTGGCTCAGGATGCGTTTTGCGATTCTGCTTTTTAACTGGCGCAGGGCGTCACCGCCAACGAGGCGGATGACGAGAAACGTGATTGCGCAGGAGATACAGGCGGCGACGTAGGTGGCGACGCCGCCGCCGACTTCCCCCAGTGTCAGCACGGCGGCGGCGAGAAAGAGCCAGCCGGGAATCTGGATCAGGTTGCCGAGGACAAACAGCAGGATGAAAATGAGCAGGCCGGTGATGTGGTGTGCGGCAATCTGCTGTTGCAGAAAGGCGAGATTGAAGTGTTCGCGCAGGCCGGAGAGTTCGAAGACGGCGATCAGCACGCCGAGGAAAAGAACGACGGCGAATAGTCGCTTGTGTTGCTGCATGGGGCTTTCAGCGATGCGAAAAATATTTTTCATTTGCCTGTAAGGATTCCGCATCTTCTGCGTCTAATCATTGTCAGCAAGACGGTGTGTTGTTCGCCGGCGGTGACACTACCCCATCATAACCAGGAGAATCAAAATGTCGAATCAATTATCCGGTGTTGCTCTGGCTGCTGCTGCGGCTGCTCTTTTCGCTTCGGGTGCTTTCATGGCGCCGGTGGCTCAGGCGGCAGAAGGCGCCATGGTGCATTGCACGGGCATCAATTCGTGCAAGGGCACGGCCGATTGCAAGACGGCCAAGAACGATTGCAAGGGGATGAATGCATGCAAGGGCCAAGGCTGGGTGAGCAAGGCCAGCGCCAAGGAATGCACGGATGCGGGTGGCAAGGTCGCGAAGTAGGATCAAAAACTGATTAACCACAACGGGCACAACGATCACAACGAAAGACAAAAGCAAAGTTTTTCCGTTGTGATCGTTGTGTCGTTGTGGCTAAACCAACATTTCATCAATGGAGCTGCCGATGAGCAAGGCGCTGCAAGGTTTCGGCCTCGGGTTGCGTACCGAGCATTACAGCGACTTTGTTGCGGCGCCGCAGCGCGTCGACTGGCTCGAAATTATCTCCGAGAATTATCTGGTTGATGGCGGCAAGCCGCTGCATTTTCTCGACCGCATCCGTCGCGATTATCCGATGGTGATGCATGGCGTTTCGTTGTCGATTGGCAGCAGTGATCCGCTTGATGCGGATTATCTGCGCCAGCTTAAGGCGCTGGTCGAGCGCGTGCAGCCGGCCTGGGTATCCGATCATCTGTGCTGGACGGGCACGGACTCGTTGAATTTGCACGACCTGCTGCCGCTGCCTTATACCGAAGAAACGCTGCGGCACCTCGCGCCGCGTGTGGCGCAGATGCAGGATGTGCTGGGTTGCCCTTTTCTGCTTGAAAATCTCTCCAGTTACGTGCGCTATCGTGCCGATGAAATGCATGAGTGGGAGTTCATTGGCGAGCTGG
>CAJBIL010000260.1 GCA_903953145.1 uncultured beta proteobacterium | reverse complement strand
CTGGCGGCGCTCGTCGTCTGGGTCTTCCTGCGCTCAATGCGCTCGACGCTGATCGTCGCGCTGGCCATTCCGGTTTCACTGATGGGGGCGATTGCGGTTATCTATCTGTTCGACTACACACTCAACTCGCTGACCCTGCTTGCGCTGTTACTGCTGATCGGCGTGGTGGTCGACGACGCCATTGTGGTCCTTGAAAATATCTTCCGGCATCGCGAACACCTCGACCCCGACCCGGTCTCTGCGGCCATCAATGGTGCCAATGAAGTGACCTTCGCGGTGTTTGCGGCAACGCTCTCGCTGGTCTCGATTTTTGCCCCGGTCATTTTTATCAGCGGCATTATTGGCCAGTTTTTCCGCTCCTTTGCGGTCGTCGTTACCTTTGGCGTACTCGTTTCGCTTTTTGTGTCGCTGACGCTGACGCCCATGCTGTGTTCGCGCTACCTCAAGGTCAGCCACGGGCAAAGTGAATCACACGGTCGTCTCTATTACCTGCTCGACCGGTTTTTCAAGGGCATGGATACGCGCTACCGGCAACTTCTGATCCGGGCGCTTGGCCATCGCTGGAAGGTCGTTGCGCTGACCGTGCTCACGGTCGCCTCCTCCGGCTTCTTTTTCGTCAATATCGGCAAAACCTTCGCGCCGGATCAGGACGAAGGTCGCTTTCTCGTTTATCTGCGCACGCCGCTCGGCTCAAGCATCGACTACACCGACTCACGCCTGCGGCTGGTCGAAGCCGTGCTGCGCGAGCACAAGGAAGTATTCACCGAATTTGCCCTGATCGGCCTCGGCAGTGCCGGGCAGGTCAATCAGGGCACGGTGGTGGCGCGTATGCTGCCGCGTGACCAGCGCACCATCTCGCAACAAGCACTACTCCCGGTATTACGCGCCGAACTGGCGCAGATTCCCGGGGCACGCGTTTTTGCTGCGCCCTATCCGATGGTGCAGGGGCAACGCGGCGAGCCGTTACAGTTCGTGCTGGCCGGGGAAAAACTCGACGAAGTCGGTCGCCTGACGCGCGAGTTGCAAGGCAAGCTCGCCGCTGAGCCAGGTATTGGCCGGCTTGATACCGACCTGCAACTGGATCTGCCGCAACTCGTTTTCCAGCCCGACCGCCTGCGCATTGCCGCTGCCAGCCTGAATACTCAGGACGTCGCGCTGGCCATCAACATGCTCACCGGCGGCGTCGATATTGCCAAGTTCAACGACGAACCCGGTGACGGCACGCGCTACGACATTCGCGTCAAAAGCCGTGATGGCGAATTCACGCAGCCGGCCGACCTCGCGAAGATTTATTTACGCGCCAAGGACAACAAGCTTGTCCGCCTCGATTCGGTTGCCAGTTTCCAGCAATCGCTTGGGCCGGCGATCATCGGTCGCTTCGATCTCCAGTACGCCGCCACCTTCTTCGCCAACCCGACCATGCCGCTCGGCGACGCCGTCAGCAAGGTCAAGCAGGCCGCAGCAGAAATCCTGCCAACCGGCTATCAGGTGAAACTGATCGGCCAGGCCGAAGAGTTCGGCAAAACAGTCAAGTACATGGCCTTCGCCTTTGGCCTGGCCATGATCCTGCTATACATGGTGCTGGCCAGCCAGTTTGACTCCTTCCTGCAACCCTTCATCGTCATGCTGGCGCAGCCACTGGCGATAATCGGTGGCGTTGCTGCGCTCTGGCTGTTCGGGCAAACGCTGAATATCTACTCGATGATCGGTCTGGTACTGCTCATTGGTCTGGTCGCCAAGAACTCGATCCTGCTGGTCGACCTGACCAATCAGCGCCGTGTCGAAGGGTTGGCCGTTGATGCCGCACTGACCGATGCCTGCCCAACCCGCATGCGGCCGGTGCTGATGACATCAATGACCGTGATTCTCGCGCTGTTCCCGGCCGCACTCGGCTTTGGTGCCGGTGCCGAAACCAACCAGCCGCTGGCCATTGCCGTGATCGGCGGCATGATTTCATCGACCCTGCTGACGCTATTGGTGGTGCCTTCGGTCTACTCGCTGGTTGAGCGCGGGCTGGATAGCTGGCGGCTGAAACGTGCGACCTGACGGTGCAAGATTACGCAGGTACTCGCTGAACCTGCGCGACAACGCCCTGACGTCCGCGCTTGAGCAATTTATCAAGGCGCCTGGCCGCCTCCTGCGGGGTAGTGCAAAGGTCATCAAGAAACGCGTTGCAGGCAGCCCAGCGGCCTTCCGGGGTGCGCAAAACGACAACCGGCCGGCCACCGTTCAAGGTGGTCACAATACTTTCCGCACCGCCATCGGGCCATGAAGCGGCGACCAGATCCATCGCCTCATCGCGCGGTACGCAAAGGGCGACCAGCGCATCGATTGGCGAATCACACACGGTGCACACAATCGCCGGAAAATAGCTGAAAAGATGCAATGCTGGCGTTGAATTCATAGGGGTCGACTTCTAACATGCGCCGCCGCGCTTGTAAAACGCCAAGGCGGCAGGGCACAATCGCAGCTTCGCCGTATTTCAGCACCATGAACACAAAGGCTGTTATCAAGATGCAAGTCACAGCGTTCGATGTCGTCATTGTTGGTGGAGGCCTGGCCGGTCTTGCGCTGGCTTGTGCGCTGCGCGATGCGCGGCTGAAAATCGCCCTGGTTGAAAATCGTGCGCCAACGCGTGCTGCGGGCTGGGATGCGCGCGTCTATGCGGTTAGCCCGGCCAATGCGGCGTTCCTGCAAAAAGCGGGGGTCTGGAAACATCTAGATAGCGAACGCATTGCCCCGATTAACGCCATGCAGATTCATGGTGATGGCGGCGCGCAACTTGATTTTTCGGCCTATGAGACCGGGGTATCAACGCTCGGCTGGATACTTGAATCATCGCTGATGGCCTGCGAGCTTTGGGAAAACGTCAAACGGCAAGGCAATCTCACCCTGTTCTGCCCGGCATCACCGGCCGCCATCGAGATGACTGCCGATACGGCCCGACTGACCTTGAATGATGGCCAGCGACTGACGGCCCGATTGCTGGTCGGGGCCGATGGGCGCGACTCCTGGGTGCGCGAAACGCTGGGCCTGACGGCAATCAATACGCCTTACGGCGAAATGGGCCTGGTCGCCAATTTCGAGTGTGCCATCCCCCATCGCGGCATTGCCCGCCAATGGTTTCGTGACGACGGCGTACTCGCTTGGCTGCCGCTCCCGGGCAATCGTATCTCGGTGGTCTGGTCAACGCCTGACGCACACGCAAAATCGCTGCTGGCATTGCCGGCTGACGAACTCAGCATCCAAGTCGGCGCCGCCGGCAACCACGAACTGGGGCTGCTCAAACAGCTCACACCGGCCGCTGCGTTCCCGCTCCGCCTGATGCGGGTACCACGCACGATTGCGCCAAGACTGGCGCTGATTGGCGATGCGGCGCACGGCATTCACCCGCTTTCCGGGCATGGCATCAATCTCGGCTATCAGGACGCCCAGGCGCTGGCTGAGTTGCTGCTGACAACGCCCGAGTGGCAGGACATCGGCAACGAGCGCCTGTTGCGCCGCTACCAGCGTGCCCGGCGCGAAGAAACCGTCCTCATGCAAACCACGACGCACACACTGCGCCGCCTGTTCAGCGAAAATCTGCCGGGGCTCAAGCCTTTGCGCAATTTCGGGATGAACCTGACCAATCGTTTGCCGGTCATAAAAAACCGGCTGGTACGTTACGCGCTCGGTATTTAGCGTGACATCACGACCGAATCAACCTCACCTGCCAAACTATTCAACGGAGAACTCAATGCTCAAGAAACTACTGCCGATGGCGCTTGCCGCTGCCCTGTGCCTGCCGGCGATTGCTGACGAAGCAAGCGTCAGGACGGCGGTTGAGGCCAAGCTCAACAGCAAGGTCGACCGCGTCACCAAAACGCCTTACCTTGGCCTGTACGAGATTTTTGTCGGGGGCGACATCATTTATACCGATGAAAAAGTGTCAGCGCTGCTCTTTGAAGGCAAGCTGGTCGACACCAAAAACATGAAGAACATCACCAACGAGCGCATCCAGAAGCTGACCGCGATCAAATTCTCCGACCTGCCGCTCGAACTCGCCGTAAAACAGGTGCGCGGCGACGGCAAGCGAATGTTCGCCACTTTTGAAGATCCGAATTGCGGCTATTGCAAAAAGCTGGCAAAGGATCTGACCAAACTCGACAACGTCACCATTTACACCTTCCTTTACCCGATTCTTTCGCCGGATTCACTTGAGAAATCAAAGCAGATATGGTGCGCCACCGACAAGGCAAAAGCCTGGAACGACTGGATGGTTGATGGCAAAGCCCCCACAGGCAAGAGTGACTGTGACACCGCCGCCGTGCAAAAAACCGTTGAAGCAGGACGCAAGCTGGCCATCAACGGCACGCCGACCATCTTTTTTGCTGACGGCGAACGCATCCCCGGCGCCGTCCCGGTAGCCCGCATCGAAGAAAAGCTGGCGCAGCAGCCCGGTAAATGAAGCTCAGCGCCAGTGACCTCGCGAAAGACATCGGCGGCCTGATTACGCTGCCCGATGTTTATTTGCGCATCAACCGGCTGATCGACGACCCGAACAGTTCGGCCAGCGACATCGCCGAAGCCGTCAGCCGCGACCCGTCATTCACCATCCGCCTGCTGCGCGTCGCCAACAGTGCGCTGTACCGCTTCCCGTCATCCGTGGATACGGTGGCGCGGGCAGTATCGATTATCGGCACGTCGCAGATCCGCAATCTGGCGCTCTCGATGTCGGTGGCCAGCAGTTTTTCCGGGCTGCCAAACAATCTCGTTTCGATGGCCAACTTCTGGCGGCACAGCCTTTTCTGTGCGCTGATCGCGCGTAGCCTGGCCAGGCAGGCCGGGCGTTGCGACCGCGATGCGCTGTTCACGGCCGGTCTGCTGCACGACATCGGCGAACTGGTGATTTTCAATCGTTTGCCGAAACAGGCGCAGGAATCCCTGATGCTGGTGCTTGATAGTCAGGATGATTTGCCGATTTACGAAGCCGAACGCCAGATTATCGGCTTCGACCACAGCACCGTTGGCGGCGAGCTGGCCCGCCAGTGGAACCTCCCGCCGCTACTTGAAGAATGCATCGCCCACCATCACGACATTGGCAATGCCACTCGCCATCCGCGTGAAGTGGCTGTCGTGCACCTGGGCAACATTCTCGCGCTGATGGCCGAAATCGACACGCTCGAACTAGACGACGTGGCGCCCATCGACCCGCTGGCCTGGGAGCTCACTGGACTCAGCAAAGACTGCATCGAACCCACCGTGCGTGAAGCGCAGGCCGAAATCATCGAAGTCGAGCGTTTGTTCGCCACGGCCAGTTAAAAAGCATCGCAGGAAATATCAGGAAAGCCTCAGGGAAGCCATGTCACTTCGCCCCCCACCGCCCGTCCTACCGGGCTTCGAGCACGTCAAGCGTGCCTGGAACAACAGTCTGGAGTCTTACGCGGCGCGCATCCTGCCGGGTGAGTATTACGTCACGCGGAACGATGAAGGCATCAGCACCACGCTCGGATCGTGCATTTCGGCATGCATTCGTGACCGGAACCTGGGGATCGGCGGGATGAACCACTTCATGCTGCCGGCTATTCTCAGCGCCGAACCGGACGAATGGAAAGCCACCGGCCTCAGTTCGGCTACCCGCTATGGCAACTATGCCATGGAGCACCTGATCAACGGCATCATGCGTAACGGCGGGCGCCGCGAAAACCTCGAAGTCAAGATTTTTGGCGGCGGGCGCATCATGGAAAAAATGACCGACATCGGCCTGCGCAACATCTCCTTTGTCCGCAGCTACCTCAAGGACGAAGGTTTGCAAGTGACCTCCGAAGACGTTGGCGACGTCTTCCCCAGAATGATCGTTTACTTCCCGCTGAGCGGCCGCGTCAAGGTCAAACGCCTGCGCTCCCTGCACAACAACACCATTGCCGACCAGGAAAAACGTTACCTCGACAGCGTTGGCGAGAAGCCGGTGTCAGGTGAGGTGGAGTTGTTTTAGGCGTTACGCCTGCCGCACCTCAAAGCGCCGCATGAAGCGGCGATCAATCCAGTCTTTCCAGCGCCATACCCAGTGACCGGAAGCGGTCAGTGAAGCGCGGCTGGCCAAGGCATAGCGCTTGCCGGTGCTGATCAGATAAAGGGCATGGGGCTGCGGCACCCAGGGCTGCAAGGCTTGGCCGGCTAGGGCTGCGCGCAGATTACCGGCGAGCGGTGGCCCGGCGCGTACGGCGAAAACGCCTGATTTTGGGCGCGGGTCGGCATACGCGGCGATGTCGCCGGCAGCAAAGACGAAGGGGTGGGAGCGGCTCTGTAGTGTTCGGCTCACCTGGATAAAACCCCCTGCATCAGTCGCCAGGCCGCTGTCGGCGGGCCACGCCGGCGCAGCAGCGCCGGTGACGATCAGGCTCGCATCGGCGGCAAAACGGCGACCGTCCGACAAACGCAGCGCACCCGGCAGTGCCGCCAGCACGCGGCATTGCGGAATGCAATGAATACCCTCGCGACTCAGCAGCGTCAAGGCTTTGCGCCGCAAGGCACCGGGAAAACCGGCGAGCGGTGCATCGTGACTGCCGATCAGGCTGACGCTCGCCTGATGCAGATTTTCGCTGGCAAAACGGGCCTGTAATGCAAATGCCAGCTCGGTACCGGCAGCACCGTCGCCGGCAATCGCCACCCGAAAGCCGCCTGTGCTTTGCCTTGCCTGCTCGAGCAAGGCCGGCCACGCGGCGACAAATTGCTCGATCGGGCGAATCGGGATGGCATGCTCAGTGGCACCGGGGATGTTCGACAGATCAACACTCGGCCCGCAATCAATCGAGATCAGGTCAAAAGCACAGGTTTCGCCATTGCTGCACAGCACCGTTCGCGCAGCGAGATTCAGCGCCACGGCGCTGGCCAGCACGAAGCCAACGCCGGCGCGCCGGGCCAGCAGATCAATGCGGATCGCACATTGATCAATCGCGTAATGCCCTGCGATCCAGCCGGGTAGCATGCCGGAGTAAATCTGCCGGGCATACGGCGAAACGAGGGTGACCGAGACGCCCGGCATGGGCGATGCAGCAAGCGCCGCCAGCACCTGTACATGAGCATGACCGCCGCCGATCAGCACTAGATACTTCATGCGCAGGCACCGTATAACGCAGGATCAAGTTGAAGCAGGCGGGGCAGATCAGCCGGCCGGTCGACATCCCACAGCGGGCCAAGTTCGACCCAGCGCAGCCCGTGTTCAATCAGGCGCTGCCGCGTTTGCGCCATGACCTGCGCCGTTCCCCAGTCGACCCCGGTGAATAGCGCCGGCTGCGGGCAGCGCAGACCAACCAGCACATAGCCGCCGTCTTCGGCGGTGATGAAAACGGCGTCGTTGCCCTCGCGCAAGCGGCTTGCGGCGTCAGCGAGGTGCGCCGGGGTTAAGGCCGGGCAATCGCACCCGATCAAAAGCAACGGGCCGGCGTGTACCGCGAAGGCACTCGCCATGCGCTGGCCAAGGTCATCGCCGGTCTGGCTGCGCAGGTCAATTTGCCGGCTGCGTTGCAGCGCACGAAAGAACCGCTGGCGGTGATCCGGCGCGCACCACAAAGTCACCGGCCCAAGCCCTGCCTGCTGGGCAACACTTAGCGTGCGCAACGTCAAGCGGCGCTGCAAGCGTGCCGCACCCGCTGCGCCCAGCGCCGATGCCAGCCGCGTTTTGGCCTGCCCCGCCAGCGGCGCCTTGCTGAACACAGCCAGGGGCGGGTGTTCGCTATCCAAAGGGCGTGTGGGGACTGCGGGAGCGGGCGCGTATCCGTAACGGATCGCCAGTTGCCGTGGATCAGCGCCCAGAAAATACGCGGCACGCAAACGCCACATGAGCAGGATGGTGCGCCCTACCCCGTGCTGCGCCCAGCGCCGGCCGGCGGTGGTCACGCGTTCACGTAAACAAGCCGGTGCCGTGATTTGCCGGAGCCGCTTCGACAACGCGATGTCTTCCATCAGCGGGATTTCCGGGTAGCCGCCAACTGCCTCGAAAACTGTCTTACGCACAAAAATCGCCTGATCGCCAGTCGCGATCCCGGTCAGCTGCGAACGCCAGCACATCATGCGTTCGACGATGCGCAACAGGGGGTGCGGGTGCGCGATAGAAACATCGAAACGCCCCCAGGACGCGCCACGCTGCATGACCGATTGAATCGCAGCATCAGCGGCAGGCGGCAGCCGGGTATCCGCGTGCAGGAAAAGCAGCACCTCGCCACGGCTGGCACGGGCACCGGCATTCATCTGCAAAGCGCGGCCGCGCGGGGTGACGAGCAGTTGATCGACCTGCGCCGGGTTGATTACGCCAAGGCTGCCATCGGTGCTGCCGCCATCCACCACCACCAGCTCGGCGCCGGCCGCGCGCAAGGGCTGGAGCGCGGCGATCTGTGCCGCAAGGCTGGCCACCTCGTTCAACACCGGCAGGATGATCGACAGACCTGGTGATGCCCCTAAATTAGTCGAATAATTCAGACGCTTCAGATTATTCAGATTATTCAAAAGCGCACCTCGCCTAGCCCAATCGCCAGCGATGAAAACGCTCGACCCAGGCCAGTAGTTTTTGCGGGGCGTGTGCCTTCTTCCAGTTGCCGGCGGCGTATTTGTTGGCTTCCGCCAAGGTCGGGTAAATGTGGATCGTGCCGAGAATCTTGTTCAAGCCAAGGCCGTAGCGCATGGCCAGGACGTATTCGGCGATCAGATCAGCGGCGTGCTCGCCAACGATGGTGACGCCGAGAATCTTGTCCTTGCCCGGTACGGTGAGCACTTTAACAAACCCGTGCGCCTCGCCATCGGCAATCGCCCGGTCAAGGTCATCAATGTCGTAGCGCGTGACTTCATAGGCAACGCCGCGCGCCTGCGCTTCGAGCTCGTTCAGGCCAACACGCGCGACCTCGGGCTCAATGAAGGTGGCTGAAGGAATCACCGAATAATCGGTGCGGAATTTTTTGAACGGGTCAAACAGCGCATTAACCGCTGCGTACCAGGCCTGATGCGCCGCTGTATGGGTAAATTGGAACGGGCCAGCCACGTCACCAGCCGCGTAGATATTGGGATAGTTGGTTTGCAGAAACGCGTTGGTCGTAATGGTGCGTTCGGCTTTGATGCCTAATTCGTCAAGGCCGTAGCCTTTTAGATTGGCGGCGCGCCCGACGGCAACAAGCACCGCATCGAAGGGAATGCGCACCTCTTCACCGCCATGCGCGGTATTTGCAGCGATCAGGATTTTTTCGCCGGCTTCGACGACAAAACGCATCGCCGTGTGATTCAGCCGCACATCGACGCCTTCTGCACGAAAGCGCTGTACCACCTGCTCGGAAACTTCCGGATCTTCGCGCATCAGCAGGCGTGGCGCCATTTCCACCTGCGTGACCCTGGCGCCAAGGCGGGCAAAGGCTTGCGCCAGCTCGGCACCAATCGGGCCACCGCCCAGCACAAGCAAGCGCGCGGGTAGTTCGTGCAATGCCCAGATGTTGTCCGAAGTCAGATAGCCAACCGCATCAAGCCCCGGAATCGGCGGTACGAAGGGGCGGGCACCGGTGGCGATGACGATGCTGCGCGCCGACAGCCGCTGGCGCTCGCCATTGTTGCCCACGATCTCAACCGTCCACGGCGAAACCAGCGTCGCAGCGCCTTCGATCACCTCGACACCCAGCCCGGTATAACGCTCGACGGAATCATGCGGCGCAATGGTCTTGATGATTCTTTGTACGCGCGCCATGACTTCGGCAAAATCGAACTCTGCCCTGGCGCTACGAATACCAAACTCATTTGAGCGCCGCATCTGCGCCAGCAGTTTCGCTGAACGCAGCAGCGCCTTTGACGGCACGCAGCCCGTATTCAGGCAGTCGCCGCCGAGCTTGTGCCTTTCGATCAGGGTGACTTTGGCCTTGACCGCCGCCGCGATATAGGACGTTACCAGCCCCGCTGCGCCGCCGCCGATCACGATCAGGTTACGGTCAAACCGTTG
>CAJBIL010000259.1 GCA_903953145.1 uncultured beta proteobacterium | reverse complement strand
TTCAAGCGAGTGAATGACGAACTCGCCCGAAAGCAGTTGTCGCACATGTGCAGCATTTGTCACAGGATACATCTGACAAGACAGTAGGGCCGGATCACAAGACAGTCTTCCAATAAAGATGCCTACATTCTGCACCAATTCTGGCGGTATAACCGAATCACATAACAACCTGCTTAAATCAGCGCACCTGCCGCTTCTCAAGTGCTTCCAGCAAGGCATTCCCGATGCGTGGAGAGAAAAGCATGGCGAGGTGGCCGAGGGCGTTGATGGGCTGGTTGATTGCGCCGGGGAGTTCCTGATTGGACGCGGGTAGTACGTAATTGTCGTGCCGGCTATAGATGACAATGGTTTCCGGCAATGTGGTTTGATGCGCGAGCGCCTTTAACCACGGGCTGCCGGGGATCATTTGACGGGCATTTTCGCCCATGCCGAGACGTGCCAGTTCACTGCCTGCATGGGGTGTGCCGAGGGTGATCAGGCAGGCGACGCGTTGAACACCGTGACGTTTGCAGTAGGCGCGGCCGAGCAGCCCGCCCATGCTGTGCCCGACGAGGATGAGTTGCGGCGCGCCGGTTTGCTTGAGGACGGCGTCGATGCGCCTGGCGAGCGGGTCAATGTAGTGATCAATACTGGCGTAAATCGGTTCGAGGCTGATCGTTGCTACTGTCCAGCCGGTGGCTTCTAGGCGTCGGCGCAGCCACCACCAGGCGCCGCGCGAGCAACCATAGCCATGAATCAGCAGTAGCGGGGGGCGATCATTGCCCGGTTTGAGTCGATCCGCGCCCATCCACCATTTTTCAAAGGGAATAATCAGGAGGAAGCAGGCAATAAACGCGGCATATTCGGCAAGCACCATGCGCAGGGTTTGCAATACGGTCAGTGGCCAGGCTGGCGAAGGGGTGCGCCGGGCGATGACGTAAGTGCTGGCGACGATCATTGCGCGAGCGGCAAGCATGCAGTACAGCGTGAGAAGGCCGGCGCCAAGCGCCGATGCGTCGAAATAGTACCGGGCGATGGTGGCGTAGAAGAGAATCTCGAAGGCGATGAAAATGCGAAGTGTGATTGACAGCATACGGTCAGTTCCAGTCAGGTAAAGCTGGCGAAGGCGCGCCAGCAGGTGATCTACAAAGCCGAATTGACGGAGAGTCAATATCCATGCGGGTCTTCAGCGTATCAATGCGCTAGATCGCCATTCCATGCGCCTTGCAGGGCAGCATGCTTTTCAAAACGCTCAAAAACCCGTCAAAAATCACAGCCCGCCGGGCAGACGTATTGCGACAGGGCGGGAACATCCGGGATGAAATAGCCGCGCCCCTGGGGAATGATCAGTCCCTGCGCTTCGAGTTCGCGGAATGAGCGCGACAGGTGGGAGTCGCTGATCCCAAGGCGCGAGGCGAGTTTGCCGCGCGGGATCGGGAGGTGCAGGCTATAGGTGCCGGTGGGTGTTTTCGGGGCCTGGTCGAAATGGCAAACGATGTAGCAAACAAGGCGAGCGGTGGCTTTCTTGGTGCAGAAGGTCAGCATGTCCTTGTAGAGATAGTTGATGCGCTCGGCCACCAGCGACATCAGGCGCCGGGCGAAGCTCGGGTAACGCGTAATCCAAGTTGAAACAACCTCGTTCGGGAGCCGCAGCACGGCTGCCTGCGTCAGGCTGCGTGCGGAATACTGGAGCGGGCGGTCGCTGAACAGCGTTTCTTCGGCCAGCGTGCCGCCGGTTTTGGCGAAATCAAGGATTTTCTCTTTACCGTTGGCGTCGACCATGAATAACTCGATGGTGCCATGCGCAATCAGGTAAAGCCCGGGCTCGACCTGCCCTGCCTGAATGAAAATCTCGTCAGGCGCCAGATTGAACTGCTGCCCGACGTGACTGGTGATGCTCGCCTCGATTACCGCCGGCGGGATTTCCTCAAGGATTCTGCATGACTTCAGGAGGGCGACTTCAGTATCGCTGAACGGCATGGCGCGTTATTTTTCGTGATTTTCCAGCGACTCATTCTCGCACGGCATGACAGTTACCGCGACATCCGGCTCATGCGCATCGCCACCGAGGATGACGCCACGCAGCGGGGATACATCGCCAAAATCACGGCCCCAGGCCAGCGTAATGTGCTGGATGTCGGGCACCACATCATTGGTCGGATCAAAATCAACCCAGCGCCCGCCCCCCTCCGCCGGGCAATACACCGAAACCCAGGCATGAGAGGCATCGGCACCAATCAGGCGCGGCTGGCCGGGTGGCGGCTGGGTGAGCAGATAACCGCTGACATAGCGCGCGGCGAGGCCAAGCGAGCGCAGGCAGGCGAGCATCAGATGCGCGAAATCCTGACAGACGCCGCGTTTTTCTTCGAGTACCTGCAAGACGGGTGTTGCCACCGTGGTTGCCTCGGTGTCGTATTTGAATTCGCGGTGAATCAGGCTCATCAGGGCATGCGCCGCCAACAGCAGCGGCCGCCCGGGTGTGAAACAAGCATCGGCGTAGGCGGCAAACTCGTGCTTGACGCGCACATAAGGCGACTCAAACAGATAACGCATCGCATCCAGGCGCACCGGCAGCACGCCGTAAGCCAGCAACTCGCGCACCGCCTCCCACGCCGGAGAATCCTGCTCATCGGGCGTGCGCGGGCGCACTTCAATCAAACTCTCGGCACGCACCCGCAGGCTGTTATGCGGCGCCTCAAGGGCTATTTGCGTAACCGGATTGCCGAAGGGGTCGATGCGCGCAAATTGCAGCGTCGGCTCTGGGGAAATTGCCAGCAGATGCGTTTCGCAGGTTTGCCACGCGCAGCCGCTGGCGACATCACGCGGTGCCAGATGCAGCAACTGGCGCGACAGCGAAACCGGGCTCTCGTAGTTGTAGCGCGTTTCGTGAATCAGGTGATAACGGGCAGCAGATTGAGTCATCGGGGCAAGGCCATCAGGCCGCCAGTGTTTGCCGGCGAACGTCGTCGACATGGGTGAAATAACGCATGCCCAGCCGTTCAGAGACGACAGATGCTGCGCTGGAAATTTCCGCGAGCAGGTCAGCCAGATCGAGGCAGGGCAGACAGACATGCGCCTTGTCGCAGTCGCTGAAATCCAGCGCCTCGAAACGCGCCAGATCAAAGGCGTGCAAACGCGCCAGCAAGCTGCGCAGCAACAGATTGATCGGGTCTTCAGACGGTTCGCCCTCGCCATGATCAGCCGCCAGGCGAACAACA
>CAJBIL010000258.1 GCA_903953145.1 uncultured beta proteobacterium | reverse complement strand
TACGCAGGAACCCGTTACGATTGCGGCTCCAAGCTGGGTTATTTGCAGGCAACGGTGGTATTTGGCCGGCGTCACCCGGAAGTGGGCGCCGGATTCACGGATTATCTTAAAACGCTGGATTAAACATGACCGATCCTCAACAAGCCAGGGATCTGCTGGCAACGGCTGACCTGATTCATTCCGCCGAAACGGTGGCTGCGGCAGTAGCCCGCGTTGCCGCCGAAATCACCGAAAAACTCGGCGATACCAACCCCGTCATGCTCTGCGTGATGAGTGGTGGCGTGCCATTTGCCGGGCAGCTGATGACTTTGTTGCAGTTCCCGCTGGATTTTGACTACCTGCATGTCACGCGCTACGGGCAGGATACCGCGGGTGGCGCATTGTCCTGGCGTGCCGCGCCGTGGACGTCGGTCAAGGGGCGCACGGTGCTGGTGGTCGACGATATTCTGGATGAAGGCGTGACGCTGGCTGCGGTTCATGAACGGATGCTGCAACTCGGCGCTACCGCTTGTTATACAGCCGTGGTTGCCGATAAGCTCAATGGCAAGCAAAAACCGATCAGCGCTGATTTTGTGGCCTTAACGGTACCGGATCGTTTTGTCTTCGGTTACGGCATGGATGCACGCGGCGCATGGCGCAATCTGCCGGCGATTTACGCGATGAAAGAGGATTAAGCATGCTGGCAATTATCGGCGGCAGTGGCCTGACGCAACTGGCTAACCTCGATGTGTCGCATCGTGAAGTGGTGCGCACGCCTTACGGAGAGCCTTCCGGGGCGGTGACCTTTGGCCAGATTTGTGGTCATGAGGTGGCATTTCTGGCACGTCATGGTTACGGTCATACGATCCCGCCGCATGAAGTCAATTACCGCGCCAACATATGGGCGCTCTGGAAGCGTGGTGCGGTTGGCATCATCTCGGTGGCTTCGGTCGGTAGTATCCGGGCTGATCTCAAACCGGGCGACGTGGTGATCCCGCATCAGATCATTGATTACACCTGGGGTCGTAAATCAACATTCCACGATGGACCTGATTGCACGGTCACGCATATTGATTTTACGGAGCCTTACGACCGACGCTTGCGTCAGAAGTTGATTGCTGCGGCTGCCGCCATTGGCATTCCGGTCAGTGACTCCTCGGTCTATGCGGCGACGCAGGGGCCACGCCTTGAAACCGCTGCCGAAATCAACCGGCTTGAACGCGACGGTGTTGATCTGGTCGGCATGACCGGCATGCCGGAAGCCGCGCTGGCGCGCGAACTGGGTGTGCCTTACGCCGCGATCAATGTGGTCGCCAATTACGCAGCCGGTCGCGCTGACAGTCGTGACGGAATCAGTTTTGAGGCCATTGAAAGCGTCCTGCATGAATCAATGGGGCGGGTGCGTGAAGTGATCGAGCAAATGGTCGGGTGTAACGGTAATGGCAGCAGTAACGGCAGCGGCTGCAATGGTTAAATCTGTTCTTAAAATGGGCGATCCACGCCTGTGGCAGCAGGCGCGGCCAGTTGAGCGCTTTGATACGCCGGAGCTGCATGCGCTGGTGGCCGATATGGAAGCGACCATGCATCATCTCGATGGCGCCGGGCTGGCTGCACCGCAGATTGGCGTCGATCTGCGTGTCGTGATTTTCGGTTTTGAAGACAATCCGCGTTATCCCGATGCCGGCAACGTGCCATACACCGTGCTGATCAACCCGCAATTGACACCGTTGTCGGATGAAACTTGTGATGATTGGGAGGGGTGTCTTTCGGTGCCAGGCTTGCGCGGCCAGGTGCCGCGCTGGCAGGCGCTGCGTTACATCGGTTTTGATCAGTTCGGGCAGGCGATCGACCGTTCCGTCGAAGGCTTTCATGCCCGAGTTGTGCAGCACGAATGCGATCACCTTGACGGAATCCTCTACCCGATGCGAATCCGCGACATGCATTTTTTCGGTTTTTCGGACACGCTCGATTTATCGCGCAAGTCATGAAATCGTGAAGGGGAGGGCAGGCCCGGCCGTTTTGGTTTAGCCCGCCAGCGCACTAGCTATCATCTGTTTTTCAACCTCGGCAGGTGTCACCGGGCGGCTCAGCAGATAGCCCTGAATTTCATCGCAGCCAACGCCTGCCAGAAACTCCAGTTGCTCCAGTGTTTCAACACCTTCGGCGATGACGCCGAGGCGTAACGAGTGGGCCATGCGGATAATGGCTTCGGCGATGGCACAACTTTCTTCGTCGTTCGGAATATCGCGCACAAACGAGCGGTCGACCTTCAGCTTGTTAACGTGGAAACGCCGGAGATAGGCGAGGCTCGAATAGCCGGTGCCGAAGTCGTCAATCGCGACCGAAACCCCCAATTGCCGGATCTTGTCGAAAATTTCCCGGATTGTTTCGGTATCCGCCATCACGGTGGATTCTGTGAGCTCGATTTCAATCAGGGCGGGGTTAGCGCCTGTGTCGCGCAATACCTGTGCCAGCAGTTGCGTGAAATCGCCCCGGTAAATCTGCACGGCCGATACATTGACGGCCATCCTTACCGGCATACCAAGATCATGCCAGCGCCGGGCCTGGCTCAGTGATTCGTGCAGCACCCACTCGCCAATCGGCAGGATCAACCCGGTTTCTTCGGCAATCGGGATAAAACGATCCGGCGCCTCGTCACCACAGGGCTCGGAGCGCCAGCGCAACAGCGCTTCGACACCAATAATCCGGCGTTCCGGCAGGGCAAACTGAGGTTGATAGACAAGGCGCATTTCCTTCTTGCCGAGCGCGCCGCGCAGACGCTGCGCGATGTCGAGACGGCTTGCTGTATCCGAATTCATGCGTGCATCAAAAAAGCTGTAGGTCGCTCGTCCGCTGCTCTTGGCATGGTACATGGCAGTATCGGCTTTTTGCAGCAGGGTATCGAAATCGGTACCATCATTGGGGAAGACGGCAATACCGATTGAGGCCGAGCTGGTGCAGAGTTGCCCTTCGATGTCCATCGGTTCCTCCAGTGAGCGCTGGATTTTTTGCGCGACACTGGCGAAATGGGCGGGTGATTGCTGGCCTTCGATGAGGATGATGAACTCGTCGCCACCGAGCCGCGCTACGGTGTCCGACTGGCGCAGACAATCAGCGATTCGGCGCGCCGTTTCTATAATCAACTGGTCGCCACAACGATGACCATAGGTGTCATTCACCCGCTTGAAGTGGTCGAGATCAAGGAAGCACAGCCCGAGAAACCCGCCTTCACGCTGGATGCGCATGTGCAACTGATTGAAGCGGTCGCGCAGCAGTACGCGGTTGGGCAGGCCGGTCAGGCTGTCGTGGTGCGCCATGAAGCGAATTTTTTCCTCGGCCGATTTGCGGTCGGTAATGTCCGAGAATGAAGCGACATAGTTGGTTATTTCACCGCGACCATCCTTGACGACGCTGATCGTCAACCATTTGGGGAAGATGTCGCCATCTTTGCGCCGGTCAAAAATCTCACCCGACCAATGACCGCTCTCGGCAAGTTGTTGCCACATCGTCTGGTAGAACTCGGGGGGATGTGCGTCCGATTTTGTGATGTTCGGCAAGCGGCCAATCGCTTCTTCCCGCGAGTAGCCGGTAATCTCGCTGTAAGCGCGGTTGACGCTAACGATGCGGTTGTTGGCATCGGTCACCATCAGACCTTCGTTGCTGTGTTCAAACAGGAGCTTGGTCAGTCGCAACTGCTCTTCACTGAGCTTCATTTCCGAGAT
>CAJBIL010000257.1 GCA_903953145.1 uncultured beta proteobacterium | reverse complement strand
GGGATCTTTCGGATTGAGGTAGGTTCCGCCGTGTTGGCCATCCAGCGAGGAAATCGGCAGCAAGCCCATCTGGAGTGATTCGATCGCAGAAGCGGTATCGATCTTGATATTCGCGGGGAGCGCAACGGAGATATTCTTGCCGGCGTGGGCGAAATCCACGTCCTGGGTTTGCATATGTTCCACCGGAACAATCCCCAGCATGTTGCCCATGGCCATGAACGCGTGCGTACCGACCAGAATCCCGCCCCGTTTGAAAAATCCATATTCCGCCAGGCGGCGGATGACACGGAAATGCTTGGGCAGCATCGGCTCGCAACCGAGCGCTATCGCGGCGGCGGCCAGGCGTTGGAGTGGTTTTGCTTCATGATTCTTGTGATCGCGAATCAGGGCGGACAGCGACGCGCTTTCCGGGCCGACATAGATCTGCTTTACCGCCCTGCCGATATCGCGGAACTGGAAATACCAGTATTCGCGGCCATGGACAGTTTTTTTGCCAAAGCTGCCGTTCAGGCCGGCTACGCTCGATGATACGTGCGCGGCCAATGCGGCGCTGAAAACATCGGCATACGCATTCTGGGCGCTGGTGGATTGCTCTTCGTAGGGTAGGGCCATGGCGAGAATTTATACTACAAAATATTAATCCGTAGTATATTGTCAGCGGTGCGCATACAATGCGCAGAGGAGGTGTTGCCATGAATGCATCAGTCGAAACTCGTGCTCAGCATAAACGTCCAGTCAATCTTCTTCTGACTGAGGAAACAGTGCAAAAAGCCAGGGGGTATACGAATAATTTGTCAGCGACAGTCGATGGACTGCTTGTTGAATTTGTGGCGCGAATAGAGAGCCAGGATGGCGAAAAACAACAGCGCCGAAACGAAGTCTGTGAATTGCTGAATCGCTTTAATGCGATCAATGGCTCGTTTGCGGATGAGTTTTCTACGTTATGAGCCAGTTTGACGTTTTCTGGAACCCAGGAAGAAACCAGGATGCGATTCCTTTTGTCGTTGTCGTTCAATCCGCCGCCTTTGATAAATTGGATCGGCGCCTGGTTGTCCCGCTACTTTCAGAAGACGGCTTGGGCGGATCGATAAAGATCCCTCACTCAGATACAACCCCGATCTTTACTGTAAATGGAAGAAGAGTAGTCCTGAACCCATTTGAAATGGTGTCTGTAGAGACAAAAAGGCTTGGCTTGAAAGTGTCTTCTTTGTCTGGCGATGGAGATGCAATTACATTGGCATTGGACGAGGTGTTTTCGAAAGCACGGGGGTAGAAATTTCAGGATTCTTTATGTCCAAAACTAAAAGCCCGCGCCGGCGAACCGGGCGGGCTTTTCAGTTTGTTACTGTGAAAATACTCAGTCGCCCTCACGCGGTGCTTCGCCGGTTTTCCTTGCCATCAGCTTGTCAAAAGCCTTGAGGTCAGCGCGGGCTTGTCGTTCGGTAAAGTAGGTTTCAGCCTCGAGCATCGCCAACTTTTCGGCCACCGCAATGCTGACAAATTGGTTGATGCTGACGCCTTCGCGCTTGCTCACGCGATCGACGCCAGCACGGATTGAGCGCGGTAAGCGGAGTGGGTAGGTGCTGATTTCGCTCATGATCGGATACCTCGCAAAAAATCCTGCAGCGGCCATGCCGCGCCATGCGTAGCAGTTCAGCGGAAGCGCCTGTCGGACTGCGCATCTTAGCAACCACGACATCAGTATCCAATACGATTTTCACATTTTTATGACATCACTAGTGATGTGTAAAAAGTGTATTGCCGTCACGCCAGCGCCGACTTTTTCAGGCAGCTACACCATGCAAAAAGCCCACTCCGGCGAACCGGGTGGGCTTTTCACTTTGTTGCTTTCGGCCTGCCTAAGCCTTCTGTTGCAGCAGCATGCCTTGCATCCTGTCGAGCGAGCGGGCGATTTCCAGAAGTTCCTTGGAGGGAATCTGACGGATCATCTCACCGGTTTGCGCGTCGGTGACTCTGACTATGGTCTTGCCTGATTCATCGTCAATCGAAAACGCCAAACTGTTCGGTGCCGTGGATTCGATCATCTGTTTCATCGATTCCACCGCCTTTTG
>CAJBIL010000256.1 GCA_903953145.1 uncultured beta proteobacterium | reverse complement strand
GTCGCGGATTGTCGCGCTTCGGCCGTTTCGCAGATCACCAGCCGGCCGGCAGCCACTTCGCGCTCGGCGCGTTCACGGGAGAGATAACCCACCCCCAGACCGGCCGCTTGTGCGGCGATTTTGCTCTGCATGTCGGGCACGGTCAGCACTTCCTGCCCGGTGAGCAGGCCGCTGCTGCGTGCGCTGAGTTGGCGCGAGGTGTCGGCAATGGCGATGGCGCGGTATTGGCGGATTTGCGCGGCGGTGACCGGTGTGCTCTGGCTGGCCAGCGGATGCTGTGGCGCGATGGCAAAAACGAAATCGACGCTGCGTATCGGCACCGTGCTGAAGCCGCCGCCCGCCGGCATGTCGCCCGAAGCGCCGATGGACAGATCGGCGCGGCCGGTGATCAGCGCATCCCAGCAACCACCGAGCACTTCGGTGCTGATGCGGATCTCGGTGCCGCGCGATTTTTCGTCCGGCGTGCTGTAAAAATCATTGAGCAGCGGGAACAGGGTTTCGCTCGGGATCAGGCCGTCGACCGCGATGCGTAGCTCGGTTTCCCAGCCAGTGGCCACGCGGCGGGCGCGGCATTCCAGCTCGTCGGCAGCGCGCAGCAGCGTGCGGCCATCGTCCAGCAGGCTGCGCCCGGCCGGCGTCAGCACGGCGCGCCGGCCTTCAAGCACAAAGAGCGGGAAGCCCAGATCGCCTTCGAGCTTTTTAACCGCGTGCGTCAAAGCCGACGGCACACGATGCAGCGCCTGCCCGGCCGCCGCGTAACTGCCGCGCGTCTCGATGGCATCGATGATTTGCAAGGCGTCGAGAGAAATCTTCATGGCCTGATTTTAATTGATGAAAAATATTGAACGTTTAGTGCAAAACTATTCGCTGGAATAATACTGGATCAGCCACTATTGTGTCTCTAACGCATGAATTTATCGCAAAGGATGGCCATCATGATTCAGCTTCGACCCAGCGACGCACGCGGCTTTGCCGACCATGGCTGGCTGCTTGCCCGCCACAGCTTCTCATTTGCCGACTATTACGATCCCGCTGAAATGGGCTGGGGTGTGCTGCGCGTGATCAATGAGGATCGCGTCGCACCGGGCAAAGGCTTTGGCACGCACGGCCACAGCGATATGGAAATCATCACCTACGTGATCGAAGGCGAGCTGGAACATCGCGACAGCCTCGGTAACGGCGAAGTGATCCGGCCGGGCGAAGTGCAGCGCATGAGCGCCGGCAGCGGCGTGCGGCACAGCGAGTTCAACCCCTCGGCAACGCTTGCAACGCACCTGTTGCAGATCTGGATCGAGCCACGCGAACGCGGCATCGCGCCGGGTTACGAGCAGCAAACGCTGGCGCCCGGTGCGAACGCCTGGCGGTTGATCGCCTCGCCGGATGCCGCCGACGGCAGCACGCTGATCCATCAGGACGCCACGCTGCACGCCACCCGTTTAAGCGCCGGCGCAGCGCTCGATTACCCGCTCGATCCAGCCCGGTTGGCCTACGTTCAGCTGGTGCGGGGTGCCTTGCAACTGAACGGCTTGGCGATGCGTGCCGGCGATGGCGCCAAAATCGCCGCTGAATCGGCATTGAATTTTGTCGCCAGTGAAGACAGCGAAATCCTTTTGTTTGATTTGCCGAATTGAACATTGACCCACTCAACCAACCCGGAGAAAAACCATGAGCAAAATCGCAATCGTTTATCACAGCGGCTACGGCCATACCGCCAAACAGGCTCAATCAGTGCAGGCGGGCGCGGCATCGGTGGCCGGCAGCGAAGCTAAACTCTATGCGGTAGCCGATATCGGCGACGCGCAATGGGCCGAGCTTGCGGCAGCCGACGCCATCGTTTTCGGCTCGCCAACCTATATGGG
>CAJBIL010000255.1 GCA_903953145.1 uncultured beta proteobacterium | reverse complement strand
GCCCCGTGAAAGTTCGAGGAACCGGCGACGGTCTTCCTCGAATTTCTGGCCAATGACTTCCAGATCCTTCTTCTTGGACGCAATCACTGATTGTTGTGCAGCGATTTCGTAATCGAGATCGCGCAGGCCCTTGGCAATCTCTGGCGGTAATTGTTTCTTCTTGTAAAACTCAGCTTCATCCTCGAATTTTTTACGCTGAAGTTGCGCTTCGGCAATCTTCGCCTCGGCCGCCTTGATCGAGCGATTCACGTCCTGTTCGGCACGAAGTTTTAGCGTTGCAATGTCTTTTTCCGTACCGTAAGTATCAAGCAAAGCCTGATCCTTGCGTTTTTGCTCCTTGAGCGCCGTTTCCTGCGCCTTGCGGGTCGCTTCTTCCGCCGCGCGTTGTGCACGCTGTTCGGCGGTGAGCGGCGCTTCGACATTGCGCAACGTCCGGCCGGAGCTGCCGATTTCGCGGTAGGCTCGCCCGTAGCAGGCTTGCGGCAGAAGGTCGCCACAGACCTGTTTACCATGCTCGTCATTGCAGCAAAAAAGTGCGTTTGCCGCTATCGCCTGCCCGGTTCCGGACAAGGCAATCAGCGCAAGTAGCGGCCTAAGAAGCGCGCGCAACACCGTATTCCTCGCGATAGCTGGCCACGGCAGTTGCGTTTTGCTTGAAGTCGGGACGCTCTTGCAGAAAGGCCATCAGATCATCAAGGTTGGCAACGGCGATCACCGGAATGCCGTAATCACGCGCCACTTCCTGCACCGCAGAGAGTGCGCCCGTACCGCGCTCCATCCGGTCCAGCGCGATAACAACACCGCAAGGTGTAGCACCTGCCGCACGAATGATCTCGACCGATTCACGCACCGACGTACCTGCCGAAATCACGTCATCGATAATCAGCACACGTCCAGCCAGCGGCGCGCCGACGATCACACCGCCCTCGCCATGATCCTTGGCCTCCTTGCGGTTGAAGGAAAATGGCAAATTGCGCCCGTCACGCGCCAACGCCACGGCGGTCACAGCGACCAGAGGAATCCCCTTGTAGGCCGGGCCAAACAGGGTATCAATGGCAAGCCCGCTGGACTCAATCGCCTTGGCGTAAAATTGAGCCAGCCGGTCAAGCGCTGCGCCGTCGTTGAATAAGCCGGCATTGAAAAAATAAGGCGACAAGCGTCCTGCCTTGGTTTTGAACTCGCCAAAACGCAAAACATTTTGAGCGACTGCAAACTCGATAAAATCCTGACGAAAGTCCATAAATAACCGAAGTATTAAGGCCGCTCACGGCGTGGATTCTGTATGTTACGCATCATCACTCTAAATCTCAACGGCATTCGTTCGGCATGGCGCAAGGGCGTCTTGCCGTGGATCGCCGCACAAAACGCCGACGTCATTTGTTTGCAGGAATTAAAAGCACAGGCTGCTGATCTTGACGATGAAATGAAAGCGCCGGCCGGGCTGCACGCTTATTACCACTACGCCGGGAAGAAGGGCTACAGCGGGGTTGGTCTATGGTGCCGAAAGCGGCCAGACAAGGTCATCGAAGGTCTTGGCAATGCGGAGTTCGATGCTGAAGGCCGCTATCTGCGTGCCGACTTCGGCAATCTTTCGATCATTTCACTTTATCTGCCATCCGGCTCAAGTGGGCCGGAACGACAGGCCGCAAAATTTCGCTTCATGGAGATTTTTTACCCGACACTATTTGAACTGGCCCGGAGCGGACGCGATGTCGTTATCTGTGGTGACTGGAATATCGCGCACCAGGAAATCGATTTGAAGAACTGGAAGGGCAACCGCAAGAACTCCGGTTTTCTGCCTGAAGAACGTGCCTGGGTGGGGCGTTTACTCGATGAGGTGGGCTGGCAGGATGCTTATCGCCGCTTACACCCCGAAGCCACCGATGATTGCTACACCTGGTGGTCGAATCGCGGACAGGCCTGGGCCAACAATGTCGGGTGGCGACTTGATTATCAGCTGGCGACCCCCGCTCTCGCCGCGACAGCCCGACAATGTACGGTCTACAAGGCACAGCGTTTTTCCGATCATGCACCGCTCAGCATCGACTATGACTATGCTTTGTAAATTCTCAGATTGATCTAAGCTGACAAATTCGATAACCTGATAGGTTCGGTAATTACACTTTCTGTTCAATTTCTGCCATCACGAGGTCTACCATGTCCGAAGCCACCGAACTGTCCAACATCAACAAAGATAAACTTGTCTCCGACATGAAGATCGTCGTTGCCGATGCCGAAGAAATTCTGCGCGCCACGGCCAGTGTTGCCGGCGAAAAAGCCAGCGAACTGCGTGCACGCATTCAGGATCGCCTGCGCGACGCCAAAATCCGCATCGCTGATGCGGAAGTTGCACTGGTCGACAAGACCAAAGCAGCAGCGCGTGCCACCGACGACTATGTACATGAGAACCCCTGGCGCGCTGTCGGTATTGCAGCGGGTGTTGGCCTGTTGCTCGGCGTGATCATTGGTCGTCGCTAAACAACGGCTGAGCGATGAGCAATACACAAGGCGGTAGCGTTGACGCAAAGGCCGGCCAGAGCAGCGGTCTCTTTGCTGCCCTGAAGAATATCTCGGTAACGCTGCTGACCACCGGCAAGACCCGGCTCGAACTCCTCGGTAACGAGCTTGAAGAAGAGAAGCAACGCGCCGTCCGACTGGTGTTGATGGCGCAGGGAATGGTCTTCTGCTTTGGTGTCGGCGCGCTGCTTTTTGTGGCGTTCGTCACCCTGCTTTTCTGGGAAAGCCGGATTGCTATCCTCGGCGCTTTCGTCGCAGTTTTTCTGCTGAGTGGCGGCGCGTTCTATGTCGCCTTCGGACGTCTGGCGACGCGCCCAACGCCTGTTTTTTCGGCCAGCCTGGCCGAACTTCAGGAAGACCTGCGCGAGTTGAAAGCCTCTATTCCCGCCCACTTGTCCACCCGTGATGAATCAGCGACTCGTTGATATCAGCCTGCGGCGTGGTCGACTGCTGGAGCGTATCAGCGTGCAGCGTGCGCAACTTGCCCGTGAGATTCAGCCGGTGCGGCAGGCTTTATACACCGTTGATCGTGCGGCGGCCGTTGTTCGCTCCGCTAGTGATTATCTCAAGGGGCATCCCGGCCAGGTTGCCGCAGTAGTAGGCCTGCTGGCGATCATGAAGCCACGGCGTCTTTGGCGCTGGGCACGGCGCGGCTTTCTTGCCTGGCGGACATGGCGCAGCGTTAACGCGCAAATGATCAACTTCGGCCTGCGCTCACGCGGATGAGTGAAATACCGCCTGACAACGCACTAAAACGAATGCTCGCCGGCCAGAAACAACAGGCGCGTGCGTTTGTTGCTGACTTGGTGCGGATGCGCGGCCTGATGCCGCTACTGATGAAACACCGCAATGGTGGTTCATGGACGACCGACGAAAAAGCCGAACTGCTCAGCCAGCTCCGCATACTCTCGCGCATCTCACCTTATCTGCTTTTTTTGCTACTGCCCGGCTCCGCGCTGCTGCTTCCTGCTTACGCATGGTGGCTGGATCGCCGGCGCAAAGGGCGCTCAGGGCCTGCTGTTTCCGGCGTTTGATCTAAAAGAGCGTCGACAGGAAACTCGTCTTGGAATACCTGAAATCAGCCTGGCAATCGCTCGACAAGCCAAACCACTATTGCCCTGTAGGCCAATAGATACGGGCATCTCCATAAATATTTATAGCTAGACTCAAGCCCCATGCGCCCTGCAAAGCAGGCGTCATCCCGCAAATCCAGAAAAGCAGCTACCTCTATCGCCATGGATGAAATACGCTTTCCAAAGTGTTATTCGCAACCATTGCACCGCTGACTTAAATAGCCCGCCAGCTGACCAGCAGCAATCGAAACTACCAAACCCCCAACGTCTCCAGCTGTTTGCTCGCCGCCGCTGACCAGCCCCTGTTAGCGGCCGGGCTGGCCGGGCTGGGGTGGAGGATGCGGCCGATGTTGACCTGGCTGCCGGCAAGCGCCTGTGCTGCACGCGCTTCGGCAAAGGCGCCGATGCCGACCACCCAGTCTGGCTGCAACGCGGCCACCAGTGCCCTGAGATGCTGGTCACAGGCCGCATACAAGGGTGCGCTTTCGCCGGCGGGCAATTTATCCGGTGTGAGATTGCGGCCGTGCTCGAAGAAAGCCAGCGGGCAATAGTTGGCGACGAAGTGATCGGCAAAGAAAGCGTTGGCGTGCTCAAAACGCTCACGAAACAAGCCCCATAGCCGCCTGCCGCTGACTTCCGAGCGCGTACAGGCAAAGCCTTCGACTGGCCGCTTCGGGTTTTCTTGTGCGGGT
>CAJBIL010000254.1 GCA_903953145.1 uncultured beta proteobacterium | reverse complement strand
CGCCGCAGGTTTTTCGGTGGTGAAGCTGAAGGTTGGCACGGCGCCGGTCGCCGAGGAAATCAGCCACCTGCGCGCCATCGCGGCACATGCACCTGACGGGCTGCAATTACGCCTCGATGCGAACCGTGCATGGCGTGCAGCGCAGGCCGCAGAGTTTCTGGCTGCTTGTGCCGGACTGCCCATCGAGATGCTCGAAGAACCGCTTGCTGACCCTGATCCGGCAGCCCTGCGACGTTTGCAGGCAGCGTGCGCTTTCCCGCTGGCCATCGATGAATCCTGGCGAAATTTTGACGCGGATTGCTACTTCGCCTCGCCCCCGGTGCGCCGGCTGGTCATCAAACCACCCACCCTGGGCGGACTCCTGCCGGCGCTTGCCATCGCCCGGCGAGCCAACGCAGCCGGCCTTGAGTGCGTGGTAACGAGCAGCGTCGAGAGCGCCTGTGGCGTACTGGCGGCGGCTCACCTCGCAGCGGCGCTTGAGCAGGATTTGGCTAAGGGTTTGGCAAGCGGATTGGCAAGCGGGTTGGCGCATGGCCTGGCAACCTCGTCATGGCTGGCAGAAGATAACGGCCTCGCGCCGAAGATCGCGGGTGGCCTGCTGAATCTGCCCATAATCAACGGCCTCGGTTTCACCCCAAGGCCGGAAATTGGTTTTGTGTAGGGTCAGGGGTTAATCAAGAGGCGGATTCAATATGTGCAATTCCTCTGCAAGGCGCACCCCAAGGGTACTTGCCTGCGGGGCGCATGGATAGGCGTTCTATCTCATCGACTTGCCCGCAAGCCAATAGATACGCCATTCTTCAGCCAGTGTGCCTGGTAGATTCAATAGGGGTGCGCCTTTCAGGCATTCTTTCTTTTTTAATGACGGGATACCTGCGTTTTCTTGATCCGCAGCAAATCAGCAGCCCTTGCTGACTGCGTATAATCGGCCGCTTATGAACGGTCTAACGAATGATCTAATTTTGGGGCACCAATGAGCCGCCTCGCAGAATGGCTTGAAACAGCCAGCCGGCAGGCGCTGGCGATGCCTGCACTGATCATGCCGGCGCGTCAAATATCGTTCGTTGAACTGGCCTCGCTGGCGCGTTGCGGCGGCGCTTACCTGCGTGGCTGCGGGCTGCAATCCGGCGACATCGCGGCCGTCGCCGGCAACGCCAGCGAACTGGCAATCGCCGCTATCGCCTGCGCTGCCGCTGATCTTGCCTTGCTGCCACTCGACCCGGTGACGGTCGATGCGCGCTGGCCCGGCTTAAAAACGCTGGGCGGTGACGCGCTCAAAAAAGCCGCCCCCCTGCCCGCCGACCTGCCTGCAACCAGCCATTCCGAACGGCAACAAAGCATCGCCAGCACGCTGGCACTTGTGATCAGCACCAGCGGCAGCGAGGGCACGCCGAAGGCCGTGATGCTGACGCATGCGAATCTGAATGCCGCAGCCAGTGCATCCAATGAACGCCTGCCGTTGAACCCCGGTGACATCTGGCTCGGCTGCCTGCCGCTGCATCATATCGGCGGCATTTCGATTCTCTACCGCTGCGTCCGTGCGGCGGCAACCATGCTGCTGCATGAAGGATTCGATCCGGCGGCCGTCTGGCGCGATCTGCATCGCCACCCGGTCACGCATCTCTCGCTCGTCCCCGCCATGCTGGCGCAACTGCTTGACGCGGCTGATGACCAGGCGCCTCCCGCCTGTTTGCGGCATGTGCTGGTCGGCGGTGCGGCACTCACAGAGCCGCTTTACCAGCGCGCCCACGCAGCCGGCTGGCCGGTTTGCCCGAGTTGGGGCATGAGCGAGTGCGCGGCGCAGGTAGCCACCTGGCGACACTCGGGGCGAGACTGGCAGGCAGGCGAAGTCGGCACGCTACTAAACGGTTTTGAAGCACGCCTTGGCGCCGACAACCACCTTCAT
>CAJBIL010000253.1 GCA_903953145.1 uncultured beta proteobacterium | reverse complement strand
TGGGTATTCACCACCCGCGCCGACACGATCATGGGCGTCACCTTCTGCGCCGTCGCTGCCGAGCATCCGCTGGCGACCCGCGCTGCGCAGAACAATCCGGAACTCACCGCGTTCATTGAAGAATGCAAAAAGGGCGGCGTTGCCGAAGCCGACATCGCAACGATGGAAAAGAAGGGCATGCCGACCGGCATTTTCGTCAGCCATCCGCTGACCGGCGCACAGGTCGAGGTGTGGGTTGGCAATTACGTGTTGATGAACTACGGTGACGGCGCTGTGATGGCTGTTCCCGCTCACGACGAACGCGATTTCGCCTTTGCCAAAAAATACGATTTGCCGATCAAACCAGTAATTGCGGTTGAAGGCGAAACCTTCTCGGAGGATGACTGGCAGGAAAGCTATGCCAGCAAAAATGGTGTTTGCGTCAACGCCGGCAAATACGACGGCCTCAACTACGAAGGCGCAGTGAACGCGATTGCCGCCGACCTCGCCGCCAAAAATCTCGGCGAGAAGAAAATCCAGTTCCGCCTGCGCGACTGGGGCATCTCGCGCCAGCGCTATTGGGGCTGCCCGATCCCGATCATCCATTGCACCGCATGCGGCGACGTACCGGTACCCGACGCCCAATTACCGGTCGTCCTTCCCGAGAACGTGACGGTCGACGGTGCCGGCTCACCGCTCGCCCGCATGCCCGAGTTCTACGAATGCGCTTGCCCGACATGCGGCCAGCCGGCGCGGCGCGAAACAGACACCATGGACACCTTCGTCGAGTCGTCGTGGTACTTCATGCGCTACTGCTGCCCGGACAACGATCAGGCGATGCTCGACGAGCGCGTCGCCTACTGGTGCAAAGGCGGCATCGACCAGTACATCGGCGGCATCGAACACGCCATTTTGCACCTGCTTTACTCACGCTTCTGGACCAAGCTGATGCGCGATGTCGGCCTCTTTGCTGACGCGCAGATCGACGAACCCTTTGCCCATTTGCTGACGCAGGGTATGGTTGTTGCGCCGACCTTCTACCGCGAGGAAGCGACCGGCAAGAAGGACTGGATCAACCCGGCGGATGTTGACCTCGTTTGCGATGAACGCGGTCGCGCCACCGGCGCAACATTGCGCACCGATGGCCTGCCGGTGATCATCGGCGGCACCGAGAAAATGTCGAAGTCGAAGAATAACGGCGTCGACCCGCAATCGCTGATCGACCAGTACGGCGCTGATACGGCGCGCCTGTTCATCATGTTCGCCTCACCGCCGGATCAATCGCTCGAATGGTCCGATGCCGGCGTTGAAGGCGCTTTCCGTTTCCTCAAGCGGCTCTGGCGCATGGTATTCGAACACGTAGAAGGCGGCCTCGTTGCACCTTATACGAATGGCGAACTCTCTTCAGAACTGAAGACCTTCCGCCGCCAGCTGCACCAGACCATCGGCAAGGTTACCGACGACTATGGCCGGCGCAAGCAGTTCAACACGGCAATCGCCGCCGTGATGGAACTGCTCAATGCCTATGCAAAACTCGGCGAAGACTCGGTCAGCGCACGCTCAGTCAAGCAGGAAACACTCGAAGCCAGCGCGCTACTGCTCTACCCGATTGTGCCTCACGTCTGCGAAGCCCTATACACCGCCCTCAAACCGGGACAAGAAGCGAGTGTTCATACCTTCCCGAAGGTCGATGAAAGCGCACTGGTGCAGGACGAAATCGAACTGATGCTGCAAATCAACGGCAAGCTGCGCGGTAGCCTGAGCGTGGCGGCCAGCGCCGACAGGAGCACCATCGAAGCGCTTGCACTAGCGTCGGAAACGGCACAAAAGTACCTTGAGGGTCAGGCGCCAAAGAAACTGATCGTTGTTCCGGGCCGTCTGGTCAACATCGTTGTATAAGGGATTACCGATGCGCGCCATTTTGACTGCCTTTGCGCTATTGCTATTTGCTGGCTGCGGCTTCCAGTTGCGCGGTGCGTACGCGTTGCCCTACGAAAGCCTTTATCTGGCGCTACCTGACTACTCGGATCTGGGTGCCGGCCTCAAGCGCGCCATCCGCGCATCAGGTTCAACCCGCCTGGCAGAAACGGTGGAAGATGCACAGGCGCGCTTTGTACCGAGTGCCGACGCTCGTGAACGCGTCATTTTGTCACTATCCGGCACTGGTCGCGTACGAGAACTCCGCCTGCGCTGGCGCTACAGTTACCGGATTGTTGATGCAAAGGGCGTCGACATGGTTCCCGTCAACGAAATCGAGCTGGTTCGCGACCTGACCTACGATGACTCCAACGTGCTGGCCAAGGAACAGGAAGAAGTGCTTCTCTGGCGCGACATGCAGGGCGACATGGTGCAGCAGATCATGCGCCGGCTGGCTGCCGTCAAGCCCGCGCCACCCGCTGTTGTCGAGTAACCACAAACGCCATGCAACTGAAAGGCGAACAACTTGCCGCGCATCTTGAACGTGAGCTCAAACCGGTTTACGTTGTTTATGGCGATGAGCCGCTACTTGTTATCGAAGCAGCCGACGCTATCCGCGCAGCCGCACGTCGCCGGGGCTTCGACGAGCGCGAAGTTCTGACGGCGCTCCCCGGCTTCAACTGGACAGAATTAAATCATGCGGCAGGTAACCTGTCGCTATTTGGCGGGCGCACCCTGATTGATCTGCGCATCCCCACCGGCAAGCCCGGACGCGAGGGTGGTGCAGCAATTGCCGACTACTGCACACGACCATCGCCGGATGCCTTGTTACTCGTAACCCTGCCCGGACTGGACTGGAAAGAAGAGAAAGCAACCTGGCTGGGCACGCTGGCTGCTGCTGGCGTTAGCATCAAACTGATTCCGCCCGGTCTGGCCGAGCTGCCAACCTGGATCGCCGGTCGCCTGCGTCGCCAGCAACAAAGCGCTGATAGCGAAGGACTGCACTTTATCGCTGAACGCGTAGAGGGCAATCTGATCGCTGCTCATCAGGAAATCCAGAAACTCGGCCTGCTCCACCCTCCCGGCGCACTGAGCCTGGTGCAAATCAAGGATGCCGTTCTCAACGTCGCCCGCTACGACATTGATGGCCTGCGCGAAGCCTTGCTCGCCGGCGACGTTGCACGCCTGACGCGCACCATTGATGGCCTGCAACAGGAAGGCGAAGCGCCCCCCCTGATACTCTGGGCGATGACCGAAGAAGTACGCGCACTAGCCCAGATCAAAGCGGCGCTCCGGGAAGGGCAGGCACTCGATGGCGTGCTGCGCGATGCAAAGGTATGGGGACCGCGTCAGACCTTGATCAAGCGCGCCTTGCAGCGCATCGACGGCAGCAAAGCCAACGCTGCACTGGCACATGCCGCACAGATCGACCGGATGATCAAGGGGCTGGGCAAAGGAGACATCTGGAACGAGTTTTTGCGCTTGGGATTAAGCGTTGCCAATTGCGGCACAAAAACCGTCAAATAAAAAAAAGCCTGTGGCCAGCGCCTCAGGAACTCCGGTCAAGAATTGAGGAAACAAGAAATTTATGGCTCAGGAGGCTGATCAGTATCAGCCTCTGGATGCGGAGACGTCGCAGAAATCTCGGGACTATCCGGATTGTCCGGCGCCAGGTGCTCCCATACACAATTATCGTGCTGGCTGCGCGCATCAAGTACGCTGTTACAGGGTTTGCTCTGCACCAAGCACTCGCCTTCCGTGCTCTCGGTGACGACGACCAAGCCAAGCTCGGCGTCTACCGTGCGCTCCCCATCCCAGTAGCTGCAAGTCGCACAAACTTTGACTTCAGCCGGCAAAATCAGTTTTCGTTCCATGGTCAGCAGTTGTTAAATGCGATAGCGGTGAGAGTGTATTCCTTTCCAATGGTTCCATTGTGGTTTTCATTCAGTCGATGGCTATAATTAGTGCCTGATCCTATCCGCTGAAGAAAAATAGAGACCCCATGGACATCCAGCAGTACATGCAAACCGTTGGCCAGCAGGCACGCGAAGCGTCGCGGGCGATCGCCCGCGCTGACAGCAACGCCAAAAATACAGCCCTGCGCGCGATTGCCGCCGCCATCCGGCGGGAGTCGGCCGCGCTGGTCGCCGCCAATCAGGAAGACCTCGCCGCCGCCCGCGCTGCGGGGCTTGAGCCGGCGATGCTCGACCGGCTAACACTAACTGAGAAAGGCGTCGCCGCGATGGCTGAAGGCGTCGAACAGGTCGCCGCCCTCGCCGATCCGGTTGGCGAGATAAGCGATCTCAAGTTCCGTCCAAGCGGCATTCAGGTCGGTAAAATGCGCGTCCCCCTTGGCGTTATCGGCATCATTTACGAAGCGCGCCCGAATGTCACCGCCGATGCGGCCGCCCTGTGCCTGAAATCAGGCAACGCGGCGATCCTACGGGGCGGCTCCGAAGCCATTCGCAGCAATCGCGCCATCGCTGCACTTGTTCAGGAAGGCCTCGCCAGCGCCGGCCTGCCGGCCAATGCGGTGCAGGTGATCGACACCACAGATCGTGCTGCGGTGGGGCACCTGATCACCATGCGCGAGTTCGTTGATGTGATCGTGCCACGCGGTGGTAAGGGCCTGATCGCCCGCCTGCTTGCCGAATCACGGGTGCCGATGATCCAGCACCTTGATGGTAATTGCCACGTCTATATTGACGATGAGGCTGATGCCGAAAAAGCCATGCGAATCGTCGAAAACGCCAAGACGCAGCGTTACGGCACCTGCAACACGACGGAATCGCTGCTTGCCGCACGTTCAATCGCAGCCCGCATGTTGCCGCCCATTGCCGCCATGCTGACGGGAAAAGGAGTTGAAATTCGCGGTTGCGCCGAAACGCAGGCGCTGATTCCCGCCGCAAAAGCCGCCACTGACGAAGATTACGCCACCGAATATCTGGCACCGGTGATTTCGGTGAAGATTGTTGGCGGGCTGGATGAAGCCATCGCGCATATCAATCACTACAGCTCGCACCATACCGAAGCCATCGTCAGTGAAAATTACACGACCGCCATGCGCTTTCTGCGTGAAGTCGACTCTGCCTCGGTCATGGTCAACGCCTCAACACGCTTTGCCGATGGCTTCGAATACGGACTCGGTGCCGAAATCGGCATCTCGACCGACAAAATCCACGCCCGCGGCCCGGTCGGCCTTGAAGGCCTGACCAGCCAGAAGTGGATCGTGCTCGGTAACGGGCAGGTGCGCGCCTGATTTCAAACGCGTCCGAAAAACAGGCATCCCCCGGGGGAAACGGCATGAACAAATGGACATTGCTAATCACCACCTTGCTGGCGCTGAATACGGCGCAAGCAGTCGAAGTAGCCGGCGTAAGCTTTGACGACAAGATAAAGCTCGGCAACAGCGAACTGATCGCCAACGGTGCGGGCATGCGCAAAAAAGCGTTCTTTAAAGTCTACGCGATGGCGTTCTACCTGCCGGAAAAACAGGCGGAAACAGAGGCCGCGTTAGCCGCCAAAGGTGCCAAACGGATTTCGATCAGCCTGCTGCGCGATCTTTCGGCACAGCAATTTGTCGATGCCCTGGATGAAGGCGTCGCCGAAAATCATAGCGAAACTGAAACAGCCGCGCTCAAAGAGCGCGTTAAACAGTTCTCGGAAGCGATGCTAACGGTGGGTGAAGCAAAAACCGGCACCCGCGTAACAATCGACTGGCTGCCTGAAAGCGGCACACGCCTGACGGTTAACGGACAAACCAAGGGTAAAGACATCGCCGGTGACGATTTCTACAAGGCGCTGCTGAAAATCTGGCTGGGCAGCAAACCGGTTCAGGCGGATCTGAAGCAGGCGCTACTCGGCAAAACATCCTGATTACGTTCATGGAAAACACCCCTGAGCCGCGCTATCAAGCCGTCATCAGCGCACCCGTATTTTGCCTCGGTGTACGCTGTGACACCATGGAAATTCATGACATCGAATTTCTTGAACCGTGCGCAGAAATCAAGCCCGCCAACCCGCTCGCCGCCGAGACCGTCCGCCAGTTGTGCGCGTATCTGGCCAACCCGGACTTCGTTTTTGGTTTGCCGCTACGCCCCTCGGGAACCACGTTTCAACGCCGTGTATGGGAGCAGATTGCCGCGATCTCGAACCATCAGACGCGCACCTATGGCGAACTCGCCAAAGCCTTGCATAACGCGCCACGCGCCGTCGGTCAGGCCTGCGGCGCCAATCCTTTTCCACTCGTCGTACCTTGCCACCGCGTGATTGCGACCGGTGGCGGACTGGGGGGCTTTGCGCGGCATGGCGGCGGCTTCCTGCTCGACGTGAAGCGCTGGTTGCTGGCGCATGAAGGCGTCTGAAATAACGCTGCCGCCACACGCTGCCGCTATTGCAGACATCGCAGAAATCGACACGTTCTGCGACACGCTCTGGCTGGAGGACGGCCTCGCCAAAGCCTCTCTGGCCAGTTACCGCAGCGACCTTCTGCGCTTCGCCGGCTGGCTTGCCGAACAACGCCTTGGCACGCTATGCAATGCCGACGAGGTGGCGCTGACAGGCTTTATCGCAACATGCTCACGAACCCTGCGCGCCAGCTCGCAAGCACGATACATCTCAACGCTGCGCCGCTTTTACCGTCACCTGTTGACACGCAGTCGAATCGTCAACGACCCGACGCTGAAGATCGCCATGCCGGCCAAGCCCTCACGTCTGCCGAAGGTGCTTTCTGAAGCGCAAGTGGATGCCCTGCTGGCGGCACCGCAAAAAGAAGCATCGCTTGGCCTGCGCGACCGCGCCATGCTCGAAACGCTCTACGCCACCGGCCTGCGCGTTTCGGAGCTGGTGGGCTTACGGCTTCATGAAGTCAATTTTGACATGGGCGTCATTCGCGTGTTTGGCAAAGGCAGCAAGGAACGCCTCGTAC
>CAJBIL010000252.1 GCA_903953145.1 uncultured beta proteobacterium | reverse complement strand
AGCTGGTCGCCCGGCAGAAGGCAGCACTGGCCACGCCCGTCGCATGAAGCTCGTTCTCGCCTCGAACAACGCCAAAAAGCTCAAGGAACTGCGTGAAATCCTGACGCCGCATGGCTGGGCGCTGATCCCGCAGGGCGAACTGGGTGTGACTGAAGCCGAAGAGCCGCATTGCACCTTCGTCGAAAACGCGCTGGCCAAGGCCCGGCACGCGGCACAGGTAACCGGCCTGCCGGCGCTGGCCGATGATTCCGGCCTCTGTGTGGCGGCGCTGGGCGGAATGCCCGGCGTGCAGTCTGCGCGCTATGCGGGAGAGCCGAAATCCGATGCGCGCAACAACGAAAGATTGCTTGCCGCACTGGCCGGGCAAAGCAATCGCGCGGCGCACTTTGTTTCACTGATCGTTTTCGTGCGGCACGCCGACGACCCGCAGCCGATCATCGCCGAAGGCGAATGGCATGGTGAAATTCTCCCTGCTGCGCGGGGCGATGCGGGGTTTGGTTACGACCCGTTGTTCTACATTCGCGAGGTCGGGCAGACTGCCGCTGAAATGGATGCCGCCGAGAAGAACCGCCGCTCGCATCGCGGCCAGGCGTTGGCCCGGCTGCTTGAACGCCTGCAAGCACGCCCCTGATGAGCGGGCAGAAAAGCAGCCGGATCATCCCGATTGTGGCGCACGGGCAGCCGGCAAAAAATGCCGGGGGCGCTGCGCTAAACTTCCGTAACGCCTTGCCGCTCTCGCTGTATGTACATATCCCGTGGTGCGTGCAGAAATGCCCCTACTGCGACTTCAACTCGCACGAGATGCGGGGCGGGATTCCCGAAAAGGAATACGTCGCCGCCTTGATTGCTGATCTTGAGTCGGCGCTGCCGCTGGTCTGGGGGCGCCGCGTGGGCAGCGTGTTTTTTGGTGGCGGCACGCCCAGCCTGCTGTCGGGCGAAGCGCTCGACGCGCTGTTGACGGCTATCCGCTCGCGCCTGCCTTTGTTGCCGAATGCCGAAATTACACTGGAAGCCAATCCCGGCACAGTCGAAGCCGGGAAGTTTGCCGCCTTCCGTGCCGCCGGTGTCAATCGCCTCTCGCTGGGTATCCAGAGCTTCAACCCGGCGCACCTCAAGGCGCTCGGCCGAATCCACGACGACACGCAGGCCCGGCGTGCGATTGAAATTGCCGCCGCGCACTTCGATAACTTCAACCTCGATCTGATGTACGGGCTGCCCGGACAAACGCTGGCCGAGGCGCTGAGCGATGTCGACAGCGCGCTCGCCTTCGATCCGCCGCACCTCTCCTGCTATCAGCTGACGCTCGAACCGAACACCGCCTTCGCCGCCGCGCCGCCCGTCTTGCCGGAGAGCGATCTTTGCGCCGACATGCAGGACGCCATCGAGGCGAAACTCGCCGCTAACGGCTACACGCATTACGAAACCTCGGCTTTCGCCAAGCCCGGCCACCCGTGCGCGCACAACCTCAACTACTGGCAGTTCGGCGATTACCTCGGGATTGGCGCCGGCGCACACGGCAAGCTGACGTTGCATGATCGCGGCCAGTGGGAGGTGCGCCGCCAGATGCGCTGGAAGCAGCCCAAGCAGTATCTGGCACAAGTCGCCGCCGGGCAGCCGGTTCACGAAGAATTTGCGGTGGCCGCCAGCGAGTTGCCCTTCGAATTCATGATGAACGCGCTGCGCCTCAATCAGGGCTTTGACGCCGCGCTGTTCGAAACGCGGACGTCACTGCCGTTGATCAGCATCGAGTCCGAATTGCGCCAGGCGGTGCAAGACGGCCTGATCGAACGCCATCTGCAACACATCGCGCCCAGCGATCAGGGGCGACGCTTCCTCAATCGGCTGCTTGAGCGCTTTCTGGTTGAGCGCAACTGACATCGCTGCAAGGCGCGCCAGATGGCGATCTAGCGCATCGACTTGACGGTAAGCCAATGAATACGCCAGTCTTCAGAGGTTAGTGCTGCTAGATCGTTTATCCATGCGGGTTGCAGGCAAATCAGGCAAGTCGATCAATCAGGCAAGCTGCTATTTCTTCAGCCCCTCGACCGCGTCATAAAGCTGCCGCTTCAAATCTTCGGCGTTGCCACCCTGGGCTTCGATCAGGCGTATTTGCCGTACCAGATCCGAAATCTGTGCCGGCGAAGTCGCGGGTTTGGTCTGGGTGATCTGGATGGCAGGCTGGCCAGTGGCACTCGCTGCCGGCTTGGTTTGCACCTTGCCGTCGATCATCACTTCGGCGCGTTCGGCACCGGCCTGGCCGCGCCGGGCGGTGATCACGATGGATTTGGGCTGATAGGGCCGTGGCGCCGGGCGGCGGGCAGCTTGTGCCGATGGCGTGCTGCTGCGCTTGATGGCTTCCACGGCGGCCATCAGTTGCTTGCGCAGCGCATCCGTCGGGCGGCCTTCGGCTTCAGCGGCGCGCATCTGGCGCAGGATTTCATCGATCTCACTCGGCGCGCTGGCCGAGCGGCTTACCTCGCCGAAGCTTTCCTTCGGCGCTTTCACGGCAATCGCAAATTCCTCGGGCGTCGAGATCATTTTGCCCAGCCGGTAGTGGTCGTAGCGCATGGCCAGCGTCAGCGCGTTGTCGCCCCAGTCATTTTTCGACTTCGGATCAGCGCCGGACTCCAGCAGCACTTTGGTCAAATCCTCGCGGCCTTCGCGCGCGGCCAGCATCAGCGGCGTTGAGCCATTTGGCGAGCGGGCATTGACTTCGGCACCGCGCGCGATCAACTCGCGCGCCAGTTTGTCGTGGCCGTTAAATACCGCGTAATGCAGCGCGCCCCAGTTGTTGCCGGCGCGGTTCAGCACGCCGCCGCGCTCCAGCAGCCAGGTGACCGCCGCTTCGTGGCCGTTCCAGGCGGCCAGTTGCACCGGTTGCTCGCCGTTGCGGTTGGCACGCCGGGGATTGGCGCCACGTTCAACAAACAGCGCCATCATCGCGATATTGCCATTCCAGGCTGCAACCATCAGGCCGGTGCCCGTCTCGGCCGCCTGATATTCGACGTCCAGCCCCTCGTCGAGCCAGCGCGTGACGGTACGCAGATCGCCGCGTTCAACCGTCAGGCCAAACTCGACCGGGTCAGGCGCGGCGGCAAAGGCTGCCGGGGCCACCGAGCCGAGGATGAGCCACAGCGCCAGCAGGGCGCCGCGCAATAATTTCTTGATAATCGCATTCACTGGCTGACCTTTGTTTCTTTGTCTTTATCCTGCATCGATTCACTCACGACAATCACGACTTCTCCACGACGCCACCACAATACCGTCGCGGGTGCTTTACCCGGTTTTGTTGCACAATAGCGCGCTCATGCCGCGCCGAATTTCTCTTCCTTCACTTTCCCTGCCTGCTGCCATTGCGCTTTCGCTTGCCCTGCACGGCGGCTTGCTGCTCCCGGATGCACTCAGGCGATTGCCTGCCCGCACCCCGCCAACGGCGTTGCAGGCCACTTTACGCCTGCCGTTAAAGCCGGCGCCCGAACCCGAGCCGCTGCTCAAAAATACGCTGGATAGCACTGACGCCCCGAAGGTAGTCACGCCTCCAAGCGTGCCGCCTGCTCCGCAAAAACCAGCGGCCCGGCCCCGGCCAGGCATCAAGCACGAAGTACAGGCCGCGCAAAGAAAACTCTCGGCCTATGTTTTCTACCCGGAAGCTGCTCGCGTGCGCGGTATTGAAGGCACGGTACGTCTGCTGCTCATCCTTGCTGGCGACGGTACGATCGAAGATGTGCAGGTGATCGCCAGTAGCGGTCATCCTGTCCTCGATAATGCTGCCGCAAAAGGCGGTTGGGCGATCCAGAAACTGCCCGGTTCGACCGTGCGCGAACTGCCGCTCGACTACACGTTCAGGCTGCTGCCCTGATTTCCTGCGCCGGCTATTTTTTACGGAACACCAGATCCCAGACGCCATGCCCGAGGCGTAGCCCGCGTTGCTCGAACTTGGTCAGCGGGCGGTAGTCGGGGCGTGGTGCGTAACCGGTGGCGGTATTTTCGAGCAGGGGTTCGGCGGAGAGCACAGCGAGCATTTGCTCGGCGTAGTTTTCCCAGTCCGTCGCGCAATGAATATAGCCACCCGGCTTGAGGCGGCTGGCGAGCAGCGCGACAAGCGGTGGCTGAACCAGGCGCCGCTTGTGATGGCGCGCTTTCGGCCATGGATCAGCAAAGAAAATATGCACGCCGGAGAGCGCGCCGGGCACGATCATGTCGCGCAGCACTTCGACTGCGTCGTGCTGGACGATGCGCTGATTGGTCAAGCCGCCTTCAGCGATCAGCTTGCACAGGCTGCCGACGCCCGGCGTATGCACTTCGACGCCGAGATAGTCGTTTTGCGGATTGGCCGCAGCAATCGCGGCCGAGGTTTCGCCCATGCCAAAGCCGATTTCGAGGATTTTTGGTGCGCGGTCGGCGCTGCGACCAAACACCGTCTCAAGATTATGCGGCGCGGCGACGTAAGGGACGCCGATTTTCTCCATCATTTCATCGTGGTAACGCTGCTGCGCATTGGAGACGCGGCCCTGCCGCAGAACAAAGCTGCGGATGTGGCCGGCGCGCCCGGCGGTGTAGACGTTTTCCGGGGTGTCTGCCGGTTGCGGGGGCTGTTCAGACGGCACATTCATGCTCAGGAACCAATCAGGCCGCTGGTCGGCGAGGAAGGATCGGCCGAGTAAAACTTGCGCGGCATGCGCCCGGCGAGGAAGGCTTCGCGCCCGGCTTCAACCGCTTTCTGCATCGCGCTGGCCATCAGTACCGGCTGCTGTGCATGCGCGATGGCGGTGTTCATCAGTACGCCGTCGCAGCCGAGTTCCATCGCAATCGCCGCATCGGAAGCCGTGCCAACGCCAGCATCGACGAGGACGGGTACCTTGGCGTTGTCGATGATCAGCCGCAGGTTCCACGGGTTGACGATACCCATGCCGGAGCCAATCAATGAGGCCAGCGGCATGATCGCGACACAGCCGATTTCTTCAAGCATTTTGGCCTGGATCGGGTCGTCGGCGCAGTACACCATCACTTCAAAACCTTCTTTGACCAGCGTTGCAGCCGCTTTCAGGGTTTCCGGCATGTTTGGAAAGAGATTGGACGGATCGCCGAGCACTTCGAGTTTGCATAGCGCGTGGCCGTCGAGTAGCTCACGCGCCAGGCGCAGCGTGCGCACTGCGTCGTCTGCCGTGTAGCAGCCGGCGGTATTGGGCAGAATCGTAAATTGTGCAGGCGGCAACACGTCGAGCAGGTTCGGCTCACCGGCGTTCTGGCCGATGTTCATCCGCCGGATGGCAACGGTGACAATCTCGGCGCCCGAGGCGTCAATTGCCGCACGTGTTTCAGCAAAATCCTTGTATTTCCCGGTGCCGACCAGAAGACGGGAGCGATAGGTCTTGCCGTTGATGGTCAGGCTATGTGTATCGCAGGTATCGTATTTTTTTTGGGTCATGATATTTTCTTTGCAATCTGGCCAGTCAGGCTCGAACTCACCGTCAACTTCACCCTCACCTTCAACCGCCACCAACGGCGACGACGATCTCGATGCGGTCGCCATCGATCAGTTCGACCGAGCTGTGGCTGCCGCGCGGCACGATCTCGCCGTTACGTTCGACGGCGATGCGCTTGCCGGTGTGGCCCAGCATAGCAACCAGCAGGGCGACGGTCAGTGGCTCGGTGAGTCCGGGAAATTGGCGGGATTCGCCATTGATCAACACGTTCATAGGGCGACGATTTTATCATGCCGGTGTACCATACGACCGCCGCATCGAACGGAAGCACGGATCAGCGCTAACTGGATTACAAGCGTCTGATGGCGCCAGCTTCGATACAAAAATCCGCTGTGAAAACAGGAGTGTTAGATGCAACAAGGGATGAAAATTTTTACTGACGCACTCCCGTTTCATCCGGGCTAGTGGATAGCGAATTAAAGCCCAGGGTGCGCGTTGAGGCGCTGTCGCCTGTATTTTCGCCAGCGGCTTTACTTTGGGCCAACCGCTTGCAGTTGCCGCTGGACGGCGATACCGAATTTGCCTTGCAACTAGGCGATGCCGGCCTCCAGCTGGTGGATCTGAGCCCGCAGGCACCGGGGCCGGTGCGGGTGGATTTTGGTCCGGGGGCGGTGGCGCATCGGCGGCTGTT
>CAJBIL010000251.1 GCA_903953145.1 uncultured beta proteobacterium | reverse complement strand
CTGGTGCCGGACATGGCCGCCCCGCAAGCCACCGGCGAGCGCTTGCTGGACGCACTGGCACGCGAAGCCGGGGCATTTTTGCCTGATAAACCGAGCACCTGGCTGGGCTGTGGCCATTTTGCACGCGGCATTGAGATTGGCGCAGTGCTCTCGCAAGTTGACGCCGCACTGGCTGCGGTTGAAGCAGAAGGCCGCAACGGCCTGCGCATCGTCGATATGCGTGACGGCGATGACGCCCCGAAAAGCGCCGAAGAATGGTCAAGACTGATCCAGCGGGCGCTGGAAAATGGCTGGGTGCGGCTGGTTTCGTTCCCGGTGACCGGTCTCGACGGCCAGCTACTACACCGCGAATGCCCGTTGCGCCTGATGTTTGACGAAGATGGCGAGTGGCAGCCCGCCGGGCGCTTCCTGCCCGTCGCCGAACGCTTACGCCTGACGCCGCAACTCGACCTGGCCGCCGTTGCGCTTGGGCTCGACGAACTGGAGTCGCGGCCGGAACTCTCCGGGCTGGCGATCAACCTCTCGGCCAGCTCGATCCAGCTACCTGAGTTCCGCCATGAGCTGCATGCCCTGCTGAAACGCCGCCCGGGCACGGCGCGCCTTTGGCTGGAAGTTTCGGAAGCTGGCGCGCTGGCGCATTTCGACGCCTTCCGCGCACTGTGTCTGGCCTTGAAAAATGTCGGTTGCCAGATGGGCATCGAACACTTCGGCCGCCAGTTCAGCGAAATCGGCCGCCTGCACGATCTGGGGCTGGATTATCTAAAAGTAGATGCCAGCTTTATCCGCGGGCTGGAAAGCAATGCCGGCAATCAGGCATTCCTCAAAGGCTTGTCAACCATTGCCAAGGGGATTGGCCTGAAGGTCATCGCAGAAGGCGTCGCCAGCGAGGCGGAATTCAAGGCGCTGAGCGGTGTTGGCTTTGATGGGGCCACCGGGCCGGCGATCCGCGAGCCGGTGTAAACGAAAGCGCCCCGGGCAACCCTCATGGCTGCCCGGGGCGGTTAAAGCGTTGCGTTGACCGCAAGCTTAATCGACGACCAGCGTGCCCTTCTGCAACAGCGCCTTGAGCAAGTCAGTTTCGTTGCTCGTTCCTGTGGCGCTGAAAAGATCAACGCCTTGCAAGGTAATCCGCTGATCCTCTGCCCCTGACGTATAAGTACCACCGCTGAATCCGCCCGTGGTGCTAACGCGAATCACGGTATCGGAGCCTACCTTCTGAATATCAAGGTAGTTGAGCAGACTATTGGCACCGTTGGTATCAATCACCGCCGTACCGCCCTGAACAACAAGCGTTGTGTGTTCGCCAACCAGAAGATCGCGCAGATCCAGACGATCACCACCACCAATCGGTGTCCCTGTGCCGGAAGAACCCGAACCGGATGAGCCATAAGTGGTGCCTGTTTCAATCGTGCTGTAGCCCCCACCGTAGGTGAAGTCGGTGATGACATCCAGCGCCGGCGAGCCTGGGGAACCTCGATCAGCCAGATTCCATTCGAATACATCCGCGCCAGTGCCACCAATCAGGAAGTCGCTACCGGCCCCACCATTCAGGTGATCATCACCGTCAAGACCGGACAAGGTGTTAATGCCATCGTTACCCTCCAGACGATTACTCGCTGCATTGCCGGTTCCGTCAATATTGTTGCTGCCTTTGATTGAGAGGTTCTCAAAACCGGTTGCCAGCGTGTAGTTGGCTGCGTAAGTCGCTGTCAGCTCAACGGTATCCGTACCACCGGAATCTGTCAGCGCGTCACCGACGCTATCAACCACAAAGATGTCATCACCCGCACCGCCGTCCATGAGGTCATCACCCGTACCACCATCAAGAATGTCCGGGCCATCGCCGCCGTACAAAGTATCGTTGCCGATCCCGCCTTCCAGGTAATCAGCCCCGGCCATACCGTACAACGTGTCTTTGCCGGCACCGCCCTGAATGTAATCGCGCGATAAATTACCAGTCATCAGATTGTCGTTAGCATCACCATCCAGCACCGCACCGGTGCGCAACTCATATTGCTTATTCGTGGATGTCTCGGCGATTTCCTGCGTCCGCCGGTCCGTCACAATCGGTGCGTTCTCGTTGG
>CAJBIL010000250.1 GCA_903953145.1 uncultured beta proteobacterium | reverse complement strand
GGATCCACCTCCGCCTCCGCCTCCGCCCGTCATGGATTGAGTGCCACCACCATCGCCGAGAGATACAAACAACGGCGTCTTGTGCTGATACAATAAATTATTCACTTGGTATCCACCCCCAATCATATTTCCATCCTTGTCTTGATGGAACGTCAAATGTTGGTCTGGATTGAAATATTCGCCTACTTTCATTTTCGACATGTTTACTTTAATAATATTACTCTATATACTTGTAATATCATTAGATAATACTACGCTCACTACACGCGCTACACGCGCTACACGCGCTATGCTCGTTACGCTTCGTTACGCTTCGTCATCAGACGAATCCGCGTTTCCTCCACTTGCTCCACCTCTTTTCTGTTTTCGTGGGTTGGTGTTCGTTTTAATTTGCCGTTTGCCGAGCGGCTGGTCACGTCTGTACAGCAAGCGCAAACCCAGAAGACGCAGGAGTTCGTGCGTGACAATCTGAACACCATGGCGGTCAAGCTTGGACAAATGCAGGCCCAGTTGTTACGCCTTGATTCGCTGGGTGAGCGTGTTTCTGCGCTTTCCGGCGTCAAGCTCCCGGAAAAATCCTCCGATGCCAGAGGTGGTCAGGGTGGGCCCCTGGTGACCGAGAGCAAGCCATTGTCGTCAATCGAGTTGCAGCATGAGATTGACCGACTCGCGCAGGTTGTCGAATTGCGCAGTGATAGTTTTACCGCGCTTGAGTCGCAATTGATCGACCAGCGCCTCAAATCGAGTTTGCTACCGACAATTCTGCCGATTGCTGCCAGCAATATCGGCTCCAGCTTCGGCTGGCGTCTTGATCCAATTGCTGGTGTGAACGCCATGCATGAGGGCATTGATTTTATTGCCGAGCCAGGCACCCGTGTTATTTCCGCAGCCGGCGGCGTGGTTGCTGCTGCCGAGTTTCATCCGCAGTACGGCAACATGATTGAGATTGATCATGGTAACCAGCTTTCATCGCGTTATGCGCATCTCTCGAGACTGTTGGTGAAGCCAGGCCAAGTGATCAAGCGCGGCCAGGAGATTGCTGCCAGTGGAAATACCGGCCGCTCAACGGGCCCGCATCTACACTTTGAGGTGCGTTACAACGGCATACCACAAAATCCCGCGCGGTTTTTGCAGCAGAGCGCTGAGAAAAACAGTTCTGCCAAGCTTGCTCAGGCAATTCCGGGCAAATCAGCTAACCGAAAGTAAGTTGACGATCTCGTAATGCGCTGGTGCCTGCGTCGGGTTGCTGGCGCGTGCTAGAATCGCGTTTTTTCGGCATCCTCCCTCTCCAGAATGATTTCCGGCCTACTCAAGAAGATTTTCGGCAGCCGCAATGACCGGCTGATCAAGCAGTATTCGCAGACCGTTCGCCAGATCAACGCCCTCGAGGCAGAAATCAGCGCGCTTTCCGACGAGGCACTGCGTGCCAAGACGGATGAATTCAAGGCGCGTGTCGCCGGCGGTGAGTCGCTTGATGCACTGTTGCCAGAGGCTTTTGCAGTTGTTCGCGAAGCCAGCAAGCGTGCGCTCGGTATGCGGCACTTTGATATGCAGCTGGTTGGCGGCATGGTGCTGCACTACGGCAAAATCGCCGAAATGCGCACTGGCGAGGGCAAAACCCTGGTCGCTACACTGCCTTCCTACCTCAACGCACTGACCGGCAACGGCGTGCATGTGGTCACGGTCAACGATTATCTGGCCAGTCGCGACGCCGAGTGGATGGGGCGTTTGCATCGTTTTCTCGGTTTGTCCGTCGGCGTCAATATGTCGCAGATGGATCACGAGGCCAAGCAGGCGGCCTATACATCCGATATCACTTACGGCACAAATAACGAGTTCGGCTTCGATTATCTGCGCGACAACATGGTTTATAGCGCTGGTGAGCGTGTTCAGCGCAAGCTTAACTTCGCCATCGTTGATGAAGTTGACTCGATCCTGATCGACGAAGCGCGCACACCGCTGATCATTTCCGGTCAGGCAGAAGATCACACTGATCTCTACATCCGCATGAACGAAGTGGCGCCAATGCTGGCGCGCTGCCTTGAAGAAAATGGCCCGGGTGATTACTGGGTGGATGAAAAAGGCCATCAGGTATTGATGAGCGAAGCCGGGCACGAGAACGCCGAGGAAATCCTCGCCCGCGTCGGTTTGCTACCCGATGGCGGCAGTCTTTATGATGCTGCGAACATCCTGCTTATTCACCACTTGTATGCAGCGTTGCGCGCCCACAATTTGTTCCTGAAAGATCAGCAATATGTTGTGCAGAATGGTGAAGTCGTTATCGTCGACGAGTTTACCGGCCGGCTGATGTCCGGCCGCCGCTGGTCCGACGGTCTGCATCAGGCCGTTGAAGCCAAGGAAGGCGTCAAGATCCAGAACGAGAACCAGACATTGGCCTCGATCACCTTCCAGAACTATTTCCGTATGTACGCCAAGCTCGGTGGCATGACTGGTACGGCTGATACTGAAGCCTACGAGTTCCAGCAGATTTACGGCCTCGAAACGGTGGTGATTCCGACCAATCGGCCGATGCAGCGCATCGACAACAACGATCAGATCTTCCGCACGGCAAAGGAGAAGCACGACGCGATTGTTGCTGACATCCGTGCTTGCCGTGAGCGCGGACAGCCGGTGCTGGTCGGTACGACCTCGATTGAAAACTCCGAGCTACTCTCGGCACTGCTCGATCACGAAAAAATCCCGCATCAGGTACTCAACGCCAAGCAGCATGCGCGTGAGGCGGAGATCGTCATTCAGGCGGGTCGTCCTGGCGTGGTCACCATTGCCACCAACATGGCTGGTCGTGGTACTGACATCGTGCTCGGCGGCAGCATTGAGCGCCAGTTGTCCGTCATTCGTGATGATGAGGCAATTTCGGCTGCTGAGCGTGATGTACGCACCAGCGAAATTCGTGCCGAATGGCAGAAGCTGCACGATCAGGTGGTGGCTTCCGGCGGCTTGCATATTATTGGCTCCGAGCGCCACGAATCACGCCGTATCGATAACCAGTTGCGCGGCCGATCAGGTCGTCAGGGCGACCCGGGTTCTTCGCGTTTCTATTTGTCGCTTGATGATTCGCTGCTGCGTATTTTTGCGGGTGATCGCCTGAAGGCGATCATGGAGCGCCTCAAAATGCCGGAAGGTGAGGCCATCGAGCATCCGCTCGTTTCGCGTTCGCTGGAATCTGCACAGCGCAAGGTCGAGGCGCGCAATTTTGATATTCGCAAGCAGTTGCTTGAATACGACGACGTCTCGAACGACCAGCGCAAGGTCATCTACGCGCAGCGCAATGAGCTTCTGGAAACCGATGATATTTCCGAGACTGTCACGGCCATGCGTCAGGGCGTGCTGCATGACACCTTCCGCATCTACGTTCCGGCAGAAAGCGTTGAGGAACAATGGGATTTGCCGGCGCTTGAAAAATCCCTGGCTGCCGAGTTGCAAGTACATTTGCCGATTCCCGAGTGGTTCAAAAACGAGCCTAATCTCGGTGATGACGATATGTTCAAGCGTATCGCTACGGCCGCTGATGAAGCCTACGCGATCAAGCTCGTGCATGTCGGCGCAGAAAACTTCCACCAGTTTGAACGCAACGTCATGCTACAGAGCCTTGATACGCACTGGCGGGAGCATCTGGCAGCGCTTGACCATCTGCGCCAGGGCATTCATCTGCGTGGCTATGCACAAAAAAACCCGAAGCAGGAATACAAGCGTGAGGCCTTCGAGTTATTTGAAACCTTGCTGGATAGCGTGCGGGTGGACGTCACCCGTTTGCTGATGACTGTTCAGGTACGCGCTGAAGATGTCGAAGATACCGCCCCCCATGCCGACTTGCAGAACGTCCAGTACCATCACGCCGATTTTGACGACGTGATCGGTCAAGGCGACGACGCCGGCAACGAAGCTGCCAGGCAACCGGCACATGCCGAACCCAAAGTCGGCCGAAATGATCCGTGCCCTTGCGGGTCGGGCAAAAAATACAAGCATTGCCATGGCAAGCTGAGTTAAGGACTAAACGCCTTCAACACAGAGATCACAGAGACACAGAGCGCACAGTTCTTTGTTTTTCTCCGTGATCTCTGTGCCTCGGTGCCCTTCGTGTTGAAAGAGGTTAAACATGCCTGTCAATTACACCACGCCCGCTTCTGAATCCCTCTTCCCTATCGCCGGTATCCGCCTCGGTATCGCCGAAGCCGGCATCCGCAAGGCCAATCGTCGTGATCTGACGCTGCTTGCGCTTGACCCTGGTTGCAAGGTCGCCGGCGTATTTACGCAAAACCGCTTTTGTGCCGCCCCCGTCCAGCTTTGCCGGCGTCACCTTGCACCCGGTAATGACATTCGTGCGCTGGTGATCAACACGGGTGTTGCCAATGCCGGAACCGGTGAGTCAGGCTTGCAGGCCGCAGCGCAAACCTGTGCTGAGGTCGGCACCCTGCTGGGTATTGACGCGCATCAGGTTTTGCCGTTTTCGACGGGCGTGATTCTCGAGCCTTTACCGGTTGAGCGGCTCGTTGCCGGCTTGCCGCGCTGTGTTGATGACTTGCAGGCCGACCACTGGCACGCCGCCGCACACAGCATCATGACCACCGACACCATCGCCAAGGCAGCATCGCGCCGGGTACAGATCAACGGCAAGACCGTCACCATCACCGGCATCAGCAAGGGCGCCGGCATGATCAAGCCGAACATGGCGACCATGCTCGGTTTCATGGCGACCGATGCGGGTATTGCGCCATCGTTGTTGCAGCAACTGGTTCGTGAGGCCGCCGATGAGTCGTTCAACTGCATTACCGTTGATGGCGATACGTCAACCAACGATTCCTTCATCCTGATCGCCACCGGCCAGGCGGGCGTTGCGTTTGCTGATGCGGCTGCGCCGGGGTACGCCGATTTGCGTAACGCAGTGATTGCCGTTGCGGTTGAACTCGCGCAGGCCATCATCCGTGACGGCGAAGGCGCGACCAAATTTATGACCATCGCTGTTGAAGGCGGCAAGGATCGTGATGAGTGCCGCAAAGTCGGCTATGCCATCGGCCATTCGCCATTGGTCAAAACAGCCTTCTTTGCCTCCGACCCCAATCTCGGCCGCATCCTTGCAGCCATTGG
>CAJBIL010000249.1 GCA_903953145.1 uncultured beta proteobacterium | reverse complement strand
GTCCGAGAGCAAAAGCCGCCCCGATAGCGCTGCGCAAGCATCGCTGAAACGGCGTCAGTTCATTTTCGATTCCGCCAAAATGGCGTGCGGCGTCGGGATGCTCGGTCTTGGCTTGGGGCTGTATGCCAAGCAGGCAAAAGCGTTGCCACCGCTGGCTATCCGCCCGCCGGGCGCAATCGCCGAACCGGATTTTGTCGGTGCCTGTATCCGTTGCGGCTTGTGTGTGCGCGACTGTCCGTACAATATTCTCGAGCTGGCCAAGCCGGAAAAACCGGTTGCTACCGGCACTCCATTTTTTACCGCACGCAGCTTGCCGTGCGAGATGTGTGAAGATATTCCCTGTGTCAAAGCTTGCCCGACCGGTGCGCTGGATCACAGCCTGACGGACATCGCCAAATCCCGTATGGGGCTGGCGACGCTGGTCGATCATGAAACCTGCCTGAATTTTCTCGGGCTGCGCTGCGACGTTTGTTACCGCGTTTGCCCGCTGATCGACAAGGCGATTACGCTGGATATCGTGCCCAACATCCGCACCGGGCGGCACGCGATGTTTTTGCCGACGGTGCATTCGGATGCGTGCACCGGGTGTGGCAAATGTGAAAAGGCCTGTGTGCTGGAAGAGGCGGCGATTCGTGTGTTGCCGCCCAAGCTGGCCAAAGGCGAACTGAGCAAGACTTTCCGTGTCGGCTGGGAAGAAAAGAAAGCCGCCGGCCATTCGCTGATCGACGAGAGCAAGATGCTCGATCTGCCGGATCGGATGCCCGAAGGTATGACGCTACCGAATCATTATGATCCGGGCAGCGCGGCCGCTGTCGCGCAGACGCCGCCGGTGGGGGTGCAAGGCGCTGCGGCGCCTGGTGTTGCCAGCCCTGCGGTGCCGAGCACACCGCCCGGTTTGGGTGACGTGGGCAGTAGTCCTTTTGTACCGAGCACGCCCCCTGGTCTGGGAGGTGCGCGATGATGTCGGTGGGCGCTGAAAAAATTGCCGAGCAAGGCTGGTTGGCCGCACATAAATGGCTGATTCTGCGGCGTGTCGTTCAGTTCGGCATTCTGGCCGTATTTTTACTCGGGCCGCTGGCCGGCCTCTGGATCGTTAAGGGCAACCTGACCTATAGCCTGACGCTGGGTGTGCTGCCGCTGTCTGATCCTTACGTTCTGCTGCAGTCCATGGTGACCGGCCATATTCCTGAAAAAATGGGGCTGCTTGGCGCAGTCATTGTTCTTGTTTTTTATTTTCTGGTGGGTGGGCGTTCATTTTGTTCGTGGGTCTGCCCGATCAATCCGGTGACTGACGCAGCGGGTTGGATTCGGCGCCGCCTCAATATCAAGGGGGGCGCACAGTTTTCACGCGAGACGCGCTACTGGATTTTGGCGATGACGCTACTGGTTTCGTTGCTAACCGGCACGATTGCGTGGGAATGGGTCAATCCGGTTTCAATGTTGCATCGCGGGCTGTTTTTCGGGGTGGGGGCCGCGTGGATGGTTGTTCTGGTCGTTTTTCTTTTCGATATCTTTAT
>CAJBIL010000248.1 GCA_903953145.1 uncultured beta proteobacterium | reverse complement strand
TGCGCAGTTCAATTTGCAGTCTTATTCTATCTGCCTGCACTGGACCGGGCGTCGCACATTGGTGCCAGGTACGCTGCCCGTTGGTGAAGCCTGTTATCTGGTGCTCCATCCCACTTTGCCTTTTCGTCGCAAACTTCAGCGTTTTCCATCGCAGGCACGAGCCCGCGAAGTGCTACTGCGGGCAGCCCCGGATGAGTTTCCGTTGGACAAAGGTGATGGTGTGTCTTACTGCCTCGGGCTGCGGCAGGGTGAGGGGTATGTGTACGCCTTGCATGGCGAGATTCATGATCAGTTGGTCGAGCGCGGCTTGAAGCCGTCGATTGTTCTGGTTGGCAGTAGCGAGGTAGTGGATGAGACAGATTGTCTCGCAACGCTAAGCACTTTTGAGCAACTCGGCGCGGCGTTGGCTTTCGGTGGCCGGCGACGCCCTTTGTCTCGCCGCTGGCTGCTCGATCTGCCGCTGGCCGGTGGTGCCGCCCTTGCGCTGGGTTTGATGCTCTGGCTGGCAGTGAACGATCCATTTGCCGAGGTGCTGGGCGCAGAGCAGGCACGATTGCGGCGCGAAACGGCAGGGGTTGCCGAACAGTACGCAGCGACCGAGAATATGCTGGCCACCCGCAGCCATCTGGCACGATTGCGCGAAAGCCCCGGCGCCCAATTGCCAGCAGAACTCGACAAACTCTGGCAAGGCATCCCGGCCGGTCATGCGATTCGCCGGATCGAATACAAAGAGGGGCAGCTGAAGATCAGTGGCAGCGGCCTTGAGGTTGGCAAGTGGCTAGAGTCGTCGGGATTTGCGCCAGAAAAAATCACGACCGAGACTGCCGGTAAACTCACCCGGTTTCGCGCCGAACGGCCATTGGGTCAATAAGCCGGTGCTTGGGCGGGCCGCCGGTTTTTAGTACGCCAACCGCAAAAATTAGCTAACTCAGGAACCACAATGATTTTAGTCACCGGCGGTGCAGGATTTATCGGCGCAAATTTTGTCCTCGACTGGCTCGCCCAATCCGACGAAGCCATCATTAACCTTGATGCACTCACCTACGCCGGCAACCGCGAGAATCTTGCCTCGCTGGCAGGCGACACAAGACACCTTTTCGTACAGGGCGACATCGGCGATAGCGCGCTGGTCGCCGGCCTGTTGGCACAACACCAGCCCCGCGCCATCGTCAATTTTGCTGCCGAAAGCCATGTAGACCGCTCGATTCACGGCCCGGAGGACTTCATCCAGACCAACATTGTCGGCACCTTCCGCATGCTGGAAGCGGTCCGCGCCTACTGGAGCGCCCTTGAGGGCGACGCCCGGCAAAACTTCCGCTTTTTGCATGTATCCACCGACGAGGTTTACGGATCGCTCGCCAAAGACGCCCCCGCCTTCACCGAAAACCACCGCTACGAACCCAACAGCCCCTACTCAGCCAGTAAAGCCGCCAGCGACCATCTGGTGCGCGCCTACCACCACACCTACGGCCTGCCGGTGCTCACCACCAACTGCTCCAACAACTACGGCCCGTATCATTTCCCGGAAAAACTCATTCCGCTGATGATCGTCAATGCGCTCGCCGGCAAGGCGCTGCCGGTGTATGGCGACGGGCAGCAGATTCGTGACTGGCTTTATGTCAAAGACCATTGCAGCGCGATTCGCCGGGTGCTCGAGGCCGGCGCATTGGGCGAGGTTTACAACATCGGCGGCTGGAACGAGAAACCCAATCTCGACATCGTCCACACCGTTTGCAACTTGCTTGACGAACACCGCGCCCGTGCCGACGGCAAAAGTTACCGTGACCAGATCACCTACGTCACCGACCGCCCCGGCCATGATCGCCGCTACGCCATCGACGCCAGCAAGATCGAACGCCAGCTCGGCTGGAAGCCCGCCGAAACCTTCGAAACCGGCATTCGCAAAACCGTACAGTGGTATCTCGACAACCAAAACTGGGTCGCCAACGTGCAGTCCGGCGCATACCGTGAATGGGTTGAGAAAAACTACGAAGCCAGATGCGACAAGCTCATGTAAAGGCACCGTATGCGTAGCCGCCTGCAAAAATTCTCCCGTGCGCCTGCCACGCGGCGCTGGTTTCTGGCGCTGGCGCTGGC
>CAJBIL010000247.1 GCA_903953145.1 uncultured beta proteobacterium | reverse complement strand
GCTCGCCAGCGGCGACGTCCTGCACCGCGATAATCCGGCTCTCCAGCGTCATCACCGCTTGCAGGCCGAGGCTTGCTGCCGGCGTATCGGCAAACGGGCTGCCGCCATAGAGCATGATGCCGGGGCGCACCCAGTCGCCAGCGGTTTGCGGATGGCGCAGGAGTGCCGCCGAATTGGCCAGCGAAACCGGGCATGACCAGCCTTCACTCATCTGCGCAAAGGACTTCATCTGTGCAGCAATGCCGCGCCCGCCATCCGCCTCGGCAAAGTGCGTCATCAATGTCACCGCCCCGACCGCCGTCGACGCCGCCAACGCGCGTTTTGCTGCCACCAGTTGCGTGGTCGTGATGCCCAGACGATTCATTCCGGTATTCAGCTTGAGATAAACCGGCAAGCGAACGGGCAGCGCCGCCTCACGCAGCATCGCCAGTTGCTCGACCCGGTGAATCACCGGAATCAGGCCATATTCGGCACACAGCGCAAAATCAGCGCGCTCAAAAACACCCTCAAGCAAAAGAACCGGCTGGCGGATGCCCGCCTCACGCAAGGCCACCGCCTCGCTCAGATCAAGCATGGCAAAGCCATCAGCGACATCCGCCAGCGCATCTACCGCATTTTGCAGGCCATGCCCGTAAGCATTGGCCTTGACCACGGCCCACGCTTTAGCCTCACTGGCGTGGCGCTTGGCGAGCAGGTAATTGTGGCGCAGCGCAGCAAGATTGATCGTTGCGCGCGTAGGCCGTGAAACTGAAGAAGCAGCGGAGCGAAACATCCGACGAAAACTCCCTGAGATTTTGAAATAATGCCGGGCGGGGTATGAGCAAGAAATTCTGACGAAATTCAGACAACATTCAAACACAAATCAACGCGGGTTAAACGCGATCAACACTCTATAATTCTGCCCATGTACATCATCGCAATTGGCTGGCTTTACGTCACCGTCCTCATGGCCTTCACTGAACCAAGCGTGGTTGCCGGCCTGCTGAGTTTTGTTTTTTACGGCTTGCTGCCGACCGCCCTGCTCTTCTGGCTGGGCGGCACCAAAGCACGCCGGCAACGTTCAGCCCGCATGGCCGGCGACCAGCTCGCGGACACCCCAGATCGAAGCGACACCAAGCCCGATCAATAACACCTGCTGTACGGTAGCGCGCAGGCCGGTGCGCTTGTGCAAGCCGGGAATCAGATCGGCAACCGCGACATAGATCATGCTCGCCGCTGCCATCGCCAGCATCGTCGGCACCCACTGCTGCATGCCACTCAGCGCGAAATAAGCCAGCAGGCCGCCCACCAGCGTTGCCAGACTCGACAGGAGATTAAAGGCCAAGGCCTTGGCACGACTGTAGCCGGAATGGATAAGCACGAGAAAATCACCGAGTTCCTGCGGGATTTCATGCGCGATGATGGCGAGCGCGGTCACGATGCCGAGCTGGGTGTTTTCAAGAAACGCGGCGGCGATCAGCACGCCATCGACAAAATTATGGAAGGTGTCGCCAACCAGGATCAGCATCCCGGAACGCCCGTGATCATGCGCCTGCGGCTGAGCATCATGCGCTTCACAGTGATCGTGATGGCAATGCCGCCAGAGCACCAGCTTTTCCAGCACGAAAAAAAGCAGGATGCCGAAAAGAATTGTCGCCGTGGTGCTTTGAATATTCTGGGTGTGCTCGAATGCGTGCGGCAAAATTTCCAGGAAAACAGCACCAAGCATGGCGCCAATCGCATAAGAAACAAGAATCGAGACGCTCGAAGCACTGATGAAATAGGTAATCGCCGCAGCGCCAAGCACGCTGAGCGCACCACCGACAAGGCTCATCAGGAGAATCCAGGACAGCGTGGACATGGGGACGTGCCGAAAAAGGAAGCGGCGATTATACGTTAAGGATGTGCCAAACCGGGGCTACGCTGCCGCCAGCCAGATCAGCGAGGCCATGCGCCCGGTCACGCCATCGCGACGATAAGAGTAGAAGCGCGTGGCATCCTGCACGGTGCAGTTGCTGCCGCCATAAACAGCCGTTACCCCGGCACGCGCCAGGGCAAGACGCGCCAGCAAGTAGAGATCGGCCAGCCATTTACCCGGATGACTGCCCGACGGCAGCGCCCGGAAAGCGGCTTCTGCCGCATTGTTGGCGCGCACAAAAGCCTCGCGCACCTCGTCACCCACTTCAAAAGCATCCGGGCCGATAGCCGGCCCAAGCCAGGCCAGCACTTGCTCGCCAGGGCAGGCCATTGCGCCAACCGTTTGTTCAAGCACACCTGCATGCAGGCCGCGCCAGCCGGCGTGGGCGGCTGCAACAACGGTGCCCGTTTGATTACAAAACAGAACCGGCAGGCAATCGGCAGTCATTACGGCACAGACCACGCCGGGCTTTCGGGAGTAAGCGGCATCAGCCTCCGGCGCTTGCCGGGTCTGTACCAGCCGATCAAGGTCAAGCACCGTTGTGCCATGCACCTGCGACAACCAAAAGGGGCTGGCCGGCAGATCAGCGGCTACGCGGCGGCGGTTTTCTGCGACGGCGGCGGGATCGTCGCCAACGTGATCGCCTAGATTGAGGCTGGCGTAAGCGCCACCGCTCACCCCGCCCTGGCGGGTTGTTACCCGGCTGCGCACCGTTGCCGGCACCGGCCAGTCGGCAACGAACCACGCATCATTCATCGATTTCGTTGATTTCGTCGATTTC
>CAJBIL010000246.1 GCA_903953145.1 uncultured beta proteobacterium | reverse complement strand
CCATTTCAGACTCCTTCGTTGTTGATCGGAGTCTGATTGTTATCCGTCAGGGCGACGGGCTGCTTTCCGGCGCGATGCCCTATGAGTACAATCGGCCAACAGCCGACCTTCGCCTTTTCTTCTGAGAGGTCATCCAAGGGGCCGGTTCGCTCTGAAACCTGCCAGATGGCCTATGAATACTTATCGGCCTAACCAGCCGTTGGCCCTACGCTGATTGAACGGCAGGTGCCTCGCGGTCAACAGACTCTCAACCCAACGGGCAGCAAAGGCCAGATGAGCTTAAATCTCCGGCCCCAGGTGTTCTTCCTCGACATCACTACCGAGCGACTGCGGCACGGCGTGCTGGAATTGAGTGGCGCTGTCGATGAATACATTGCCCACTACAACACCAAACTCAATCCGTTCATCTGACCAAAAGCGCTCGCGACATTCTGCAGAAGGTCATCCGTGTCAGCGGCTGCTTAAGCTCTAAGCAAAATGCAACACCAGTTAGTAAGCGTCGACGCTTCCAGTATATGGACATGCAAGCCTTTGCAAGCTATTGAGAGTCGTGGTGTGCGTCGTTTTGCTACCTTCTCGTAGCACGCGAAATTCCCCTAGCTATTTGTTTACATGTTGAATCATCAAATATTTTAATGGTGCCTTTTATTTTGACTATTACGGTCCCTAGCCCGACGCTAAAACGCCTGACACTATGTATTCTAATGGCATACTTTGCTGCAAGCTTACTTCTTTGCACTGCCGCTCAAGCGCAGCAGCAAATCGGGCTTGGCACACTGATCAGCGAAACCTTCGCCACGCATCCTGCCCTCCGTGGCCAGCACGGCATGCAGGAAGCGGCCAAAGAAGGGGTAGCCGGTGCGCGCTGGCAGTTCTATCCCACACCATCGCTCTCACTTGAGCAGGCCGGCACGTCAAGCAATGATCCATCCTATCGCGGCGATCAACGGGTGATCACCGCAGCCGTGCGCCAGCCGCTCTGGACCGGCGGACGCCTCACCGGCAATCTCGCCAAGGCTGAAGCGCAGGATCTCGCCGTAGGAGCTGAACTCGAAGGCACCCGTCAGCAGCTTGCCCTGCGCGTCATTCAGGCCTATGCCGAAGCCTTTGCCGCCCAGAAAAAACAAAAGGCCTGGGAGGAAAGTCGCGCCACCCATCAACGCTTGCTCAACATGGTCATCTCGCGTGTCAAGGATGGTGCCTCTGCGGATGCGGATGTGCTCCTCGCACGGTCGCGCCTGTTGGGCGTCGATGCCGACCGGATGCTTGCTCAGGCGCAGGTCGAGGTTTCGCTGGAGCGCCTGCGGCTGTTGATCGGCGGACGCCCCATCGCCGCCAATGCCTTGCAGGTTGAACTACCGCCCATGGACAACGTCGCCGACGTCAGCACCTGGCTGCAAAATGCCCGGACCATCAGCCCGCAGATCAACAAAGCACGGGCCCAGGCACAAGTTGCCGAAGCGGAAATCGAAGTCGCCCGTGCCGCGTTGTCGCCCGAAGTCAGCCTGCGTGCCGAACGGCAACGGGGCAACTTCAGTACGCCGGGCACCGAATCGCAAAGCCGTATTTTTCTCACTGTCAGCACCGCCTTTGGCGGCGGGCTGTCCAGTCTGTCGGGTATCGACGCCGCCCGCGCCCGCAGCCGCGCCGCCGCCGACGACGTTCAGACCCAGCAACTGGTCATCGACGACCAAGTGCACAGCGACATCAAACTCTGGCGTATGAGTAGGGAACGCAGGCAAAGCCTGCAAGACGCACTGGACGCATCAACGGCCATCACCGCCAGCTGGGAACGGCAATTCCTGGCCGGGCGCAAGAACTGGCAGGACCTCATCAACGCCGCCCGCGAACAGGCGCAGCTTGAAGCGCAGATTGGCGAAGTGCTGAATACCGAGCTGCTCACCGGCTGGCGTCTTTTTACTCTGGCGCATGGCGTTGATGCCTTGCTTGCCTCATCCCGATCACTCACTACACCGCAAAAGAAGACGGCCGCTCCATAGCCCTTCCCATGCCAACTCCGTCCCCCGCTTCGACTCTATTGGCAAGCCTGTCACGGCTGGCAGCACTGCAGCGTGACTCGGTCGATCGGCTGGCCTTGCAGGAAGCTGTTGCCGCTGCCGGCGATAACGCAAGTACAAACGACCCGGTAGCCGCACTCGCCACCGTGACCCAGCACCTGCAGCTGCGTGCCGCGCGTTGGCGTGATCACCCCGATGCAGCCGATCTGCCCGCACTGATCGTTAACGGCAGCGGCCAATGGCGTGTCCTGCGCAGCCAGACGGCCAACGGGCAGTGGCTGACAGAAGCGTTCGATGGTCAGCAGTGGAAGGAATGTCCGCTTGCCGATCTTGGCGACTGGCGCGTCGCCAACCTGCGCCTGCAACCGCCCTACCGTGCCAGCCAAAGCCCGGTGCTGCGGCTGATCATTGACGAACTCCTCACGCACAAGAATCTTCTTGCCGAAGCGGCTGTGGGCGGACTGCTCCTGGCCTTCTTCGGTATCCTCGTGTCCTTCTACTCCATGCAGGTGTATGACCGGGTGATTCCGGCGGGTGCCACGCAGACCCTGCTGGTCCTGACCTTGGGCATCGCCATTGCCATTAGCCTGGAATGGGCAGCGCGGCACTTTCGTTCGCGCCTCTACGAGAGGCTCATTGATCAGGTGGACCAGCGATTGGCGCGCCACGTCTATTTGCGCTTTCTGGCGATCCGCATCGATCAGTTGCCCGCCAGTGTCGGTGGCCTCGCCGCGCAACTGCGGGGCTACGAAAGTGTGCGCGGCTTTCTCGTCGCCGTCACCAGCCAACTCCTCGTCGACGCCCCCTTTGCGCTGATCTTTGTCATCATCATTGCCACCATTGCCGGGCCGCTGGCCCTGATTCCCTTCCTCTTTTTTGCCGTGGCACTGACTGTTGGCCTCATGCAAGCGGGTCGCGTCCAAGCCCTCACAGCGCGCAGCCATGCCAGCGCCAACTTCAAGACCGGCCTGCTGGTCGAAACCATCGAGGCTGCCGAAATCATCAAATCATCGCAGGGCGGCTGGCGCATGCTCGGGCGCTGGCTCGCCAGTGCTGACGAAGCGCGCGACGTCGATTTATCCATG
>CAJBIL010000245.1 GCA_903953145.1 uncultured beta proteobacterium | reverse complement strand
GCCATATCACCGGCCTGATGCGGCGTCATCAGAATACTGTGGTCAAACTTAAAATCCCCCGCACTGGTCTTGATGCGCTTGTTGTAGGGATCGACTTCCTTGATCACGGCATTCGGCACGTAGGTTATCTGGTCTTTGTAGAGCGTCTCGAACGCCTCTTTGAAACCCTCTGTAATCGGCTTCGGGCTGTCTTTCGGGTCAAGGATGATGACCTTGCCCTTAACGTTGTTCTGCTTGAACAAGCCGGCGATCAGACAGGCGCGCTCGTAGGGTGACGGCGGGCAGCGGTGCGGCGGGGGCGGCAGCGTCATCACCAGATCGCCACCCTTGAAATTCTGAATCCCCTCCTTGAGGATAAAGTGTTCTGAATTGGGAATGTAAGCCGCCGGAAAATGGGCGCGCGTATATTCCGCTGCCTTGCGGTCATTGCCAAACCAGCTTTCGTAGTTGTAGCGGATACCGGCGCCGACGATCAGGTAGTCGTAATCGACATAGCCCTGCGCCGTAATCACCCGCTTTTTATCGCGCTCAAAAGCAACGACTTCGGTCTGGATGAAGCGGTAGTCGTATTTCTGAGCCACCTTCAGATAACTGAAGGTCAGAAAACTGGTATCGACCACCTCGACCAGCCACTTATTGCTCATCGGGCAGGAAAAAAACACCGGATTGCGCTCAAGCACAACGACCTCAATGCTCGGATCGTTCTTTTTCAAGTGCTTGGCTGCCGTAATGCCGCCCCAGCCGCCACCGCAAACCACAACCCGCTTGCCAGCGGGTTTGGGCATCAGGGCATCGCCCTGAACGGTGATCATAAAAGGCAGCGGGCTGACGGGCTGCGCCAGGACTGATGCGCTTGCGGTTACGCCGATGGCGCCCGCTGTGGCAAGAAACTGCCGACGCGTAAAATTGGCAAACTTCATGGTCAAAAACTCCCTTGGTCAATCATCCATCCGCACACGGAGTTGCACGGATTTACAGGTCATACAAGTCGATGGGCAGTACGCAGACCACCACACAGGATCGACTTTTTACATTCGTGCCAGCAGCGCACGACATTCAAAAAAAATCCCGCACCTGGCGGGATTTTTTAAATTAAAACAAAAAACTAGCGGTCGCTGAACGTCCGGCGATTGCCGTTTGCAGCACCGGCATAAGCCGGCTTTGGCCCGTTGCCATGCGGCGCACGTGCGGCTTCATGACGCGGTGCACCCGGCTTGCTAAAATGGCCTTCGCTACGCGCTGCTGCCGGCTTGCCGTAATTGCGGCTCTCGCCACCCTTCCAGCCACCCGAACGCCCCGCCGGCTTGCCGGCCGGACGGCCAGGGCCGGTCGGTGCGCGACGCGTCGGCTCATGGCCAACAACGACTTCAACCGGAATCATCTGCTTGGTGAAGCGCTCAATCTTCTTCACGTTGAAATGCTCGGCGTGGTTCACCAGCGACACGGCCAGACCATTGCGACCGGCACGGCCGGTACGGCCAATACGGTGCACATAGTCTTCAGCAAACTTCGGCAGATCGTAGTTGAACACGTGCGTGATGGTCGGCACGTCGATACCGCGTGCAGCCACATCGGTCGCCACGAGGATGCGCACCTCACCACGACGCAGCGCCGTCAGCGTGCGATTACGCGCGCCCTGATGCATGTCGCCATGCAGCGCAGCCGCGTTGAAACCGGCAATGTTCAGACGGTCGGTAATGGTATCGGCATCGCGCTTGGTGGCGGTAAAGACAACCGCCTGATCAATCGTCGTATCGCGCAACAGGTGGTCGAGCAGGCGATTCTTGTGCGACAGATCATCCACAAAGTGCATGCGCTGCTCAATGTTGTCGTGCTTGGTCGAAGAAGAATCAACCTGAATAACCAGCGCATCACGCGTCATGCGGCGAGCCAGTTGGCCGACCGTACCGTCAAGCGTCGCCGAGAAGAGCATGGTCTGACGTGCAGCCGGCGTGGCGGCAACGATTTTTTCGATGTCGTCGATGAAGCCCATATCGAGCATGCGATCGGCTTCGTCAAGTACAAGCACTTGCAGCATCGAGAAATCAATCTTGCCCGATTCCATGTGGTCGATCAGACGACCCGGCGTTGCAACGATGATTTCCGGATTGCGACCGAGCAGTTCCATCTGCTTCGGG
>CAJBIL010000244.1 GCA_903953145.1 uncultured beta proteobacterium | reverse complement strand
GGCGCACGTATGGCCATCGATGAGTTGAATGCGCAGAACCTTGAAATTGGCGGCGCCAAAATCAAGTTCGAACTGCTCGCCGAGGATGATCAGGCCGACCCGAAGCAGGGCACCATCGTTGCCCAGAAGCTGGTTGATGCCAAAGTGAATGGCGTGATCGGCCACCTCAACTCAGGTACGACCATCCCGGCATCAAAAATTTATTCAGATGCCGCAATTCCACAAATTTCCGGCTCGGCAACCAACCCGAAATACACGCAACAGGGCTTCAAGACGGCCTTCCGCGTGATGGCCAACGACGTGCAGCAGGGCAAGATTCTCGGTGAATATGCGGTTAAGCAACTGGCCGCCAAGAGCGTCGCCATCATCGATGACCGTTCTGCCTATGGCCAGGGGCTGGCTGACGAATTCAAGAAGGCCGTCGAGGCTGCCGGCGTCAAGATCGTCGCTGCCGAGTTCACCAACGACAAGGCCACTGATTTCGCCGCCATCCTGACCAAAATCAAGTCGAAGAAGCCGGATGTGGTTTTTTACGGCGGCATGGACGCGCAGGGTGGCCCAATGGCCAAGCAGATGAAGACGCTTGGTTTGAAGACAGCCAAATTCCTGACGGGCGACGGGGGCTGTACGCCCGAGTTCATCAAACTGGGTGGCGAAGCGACGGAAGGCCAGTATTGCTCGCTACCCGGTGTGCCACTCGACAAAATGCCGCGTGGCAAGGAGTTTAACGATAAATTCAATGCCAAATACGGCCAGATCCAGCTCTACGCACCTTATGTTTATGATGCGGTGATGGTTGCTGCCGATGCTATGAAACGCGCCAACTCGGTTGATCCAACGAAATATATCGAGACCATCGGCAAGACCAACTATCAGGGCGTCACCGCAAAAATCCAGTTCGATGAACTGGGTGACCTGAAGGGGGGTTCAATCTCGCTGTATCAGGTCAAGGCCGGCAAGTGGGAATACCTCGAAACGCTGGGCGGTGACCCGCTGGCCGCCGCGAAAGAAGCAGTCGCTGAAGCTGGTGAAGCCGTGAAGGAAGCCGCCAAAGCTACCGCTGACGCGGCCAAGGCTGGCAGCGCCTCGGCGACAACAGCCGTCAAGGATGCCGCGATTGAAGGCGTCAAGGTCAGCGCTGACGCGGTCAAGAGCGCGGCTGAAGCAACCAAAGCGGCGGTCGAAAAGAAGTAGGGCAAACGCCCTCAGTGAATGGAAACGGCACCTTCGGGTGCCGTTTCCATATCGTCACTTTTTTTACGCTATTTTTACGCCATTTTTTCGCTACTGAGTTTCAATGGATATTTTCATCCAGCAAATCATTAACGGCCTCGTGCTGGGCAGCATCTACGCACTGGTCGCGCTCGGCTACACGATGGTCTACGGCATCATGGGGCTGATTAACTTTGCCCACGGCGAAGTGGTGATGATCGGTGCGCTGGTGGCGCTGGCGGTGATCAAGCTGCTGGCCAACAGCGGGCTGCCCGGCGTGGTGATTGTACTGATCGGCCTGATGGCGGCTGCGCTGGTTTGCATGGCGGTTGGCTTTGCCATTGAACGTGTTGCCTACCGGCCGCTGCGCAAGGCGCCAAAGCTCGCGCCGCTGATTACGGCGATTGGCGTATCCATCGTTTTACAGAACCTCGCCATGCTGATCTGGGGGCGCAACTATCACGCCTTCCCACCGATTTTGCCGAACGGCGAGCATGAAATTTTCGGCGCGACAATCACAACCATCCAGATCGCCATCATTTTCATTGCCGCCACGACGATGGCTGGCCTGATGCTGCTCATTCACCGCACCCGCCTTGGCCGCGCCATGCGTGCCACCGCCGAGAATCCGGCAATCGCCCAGTTGATGGGCGTCAATATCAATCAGATTATCTCGCTGACCTTTATTATCGGCTCGGCGCTGGCGGCAGTGGCCGGTGTGATGGTCAGCGCCAATTACTCGATTGCGCACTACTACATGGGCTTCGTCCTTGGCCTGAAAGCCTTTACCGCTGCGGTTCTTGGCGGTATTGGCAGCCTTGCCGGGGCGATGCTCGGCGGTATTTTGCTTGGCCTGATCGAGTCGCTCGGGGCGGGCTATATCGGTGATTTAACCGGCGGCTTCTTCGGCAGCAATTATCAGGATGTGTTCGCCTTTATGGTGCTGATCACCGTGCTGGTGTTTCGCCCGTCCGGGCTGGTCGGCGAGAAAGCGGCGGAGCGCGCATGAGCTCACCCATAAGCGCCCCCATAAGCTTCTTTGACAGCCTGCGCCACAACCGCCGTGCGGCGATTGGCGCGATGATCTTTCTCGGCGTACTGCTGGCCGTGCTGCCCTATACGGTGGGTAGCATGCTTGGTAACTCGTGGTTACGCATTCTCGATTTTGCGCTGCTCTACATCATGCT
>CAJBIL010000243.1 GCA_903953145.1 uncultured beta proteobacterium | reverse complement strand
GGATATTCGTGACGGCCTGCGCATCCTTTACGAAACACGAAAAATGCCTTCGCACCCGGTACTGGCGCATCCGCGCGTCCCGGAGGCGCATCGTGCGCTCGTGCAGAAGGCACTGATTGATATGGCGCAGACCGCCGAGGGGGCTGCGCTGCTGGCCAGAGTACCGATGAGCAGCGTGGTTCCTGCGACGCAAGCGGAATACAAAGCGCTGAGCAACTGGAAGCTTGAGAAATATTACGTCAAGTCCGGTGACTGAAAGCCTGAAAGCGCGTCGGTTGAATATTCAAAAATCTGGTGGATGAGTGGAATGGCATTAATGCGAAGAGGTTTCAGGCTGCGCACCAAGATTCTCGGCTTTTTGCTGGGCATCGGGGTGGCGACGCTGGGCGCTTTCGTTTTGCTTGTTCAGCCGATGCTTTTGAGCGCCGTCGATCAGATCGTGATGCGCGAAACCCGGCAGGAGCTGGAAACCGTCGCGGATAGCCTGCTTCCCTTCCTTATTCAAAACCAGTTTGCCGGCATCCACGAGAACCTGGACGAATTACGCAAGCGTCAGCCAAACTGGCGACGCATTGAGTTGCTGGGAGAAGGTCTTGGTGATGGCCGGGAAGGCGGCCGGCATCTCTACCCCTTGCGTGCCGAGCCACCCTTGGCGATGCCCGGTATTGAAACCTTCGTATACGACATCCATTTTCGTGATGCAACAGTGGCTAAGCTGACCGCTTATGTTGATTTCACCGAAGATCGCACCAGAGCACAAAAGATGGCGTTTTTCTTTTTCGTCATCATTGCGGTTGTTTTTACCGCCGCCATGTTGCTGGTTGCCCTGTTTCTCGAGCTTACGGTCGGACGGCGCGCGCGTGAGTTGAGTCGTGCGGCGGATCGTCTTGCCCGGCGGGACTACGAAGCCCTTTTGCCGACTGCCAGTACCGACGAGATCGGCGATCTGGTTCATAGCTTTGCCAACATGCGCGATGCCGTGCGCAACTACGAAACTTCACTGCATGAAGCCCGCAGCGCGGCTGAGACTTCAAATCTCGCCAAGTCGAATTTTCTGTCGATGATGAGTCACGAAATCCGCACGCCGATGAACGGTATCCTGGGCATGGCGCAGATGCTGATGATGCCGAATCTGAAAGCTGCCGATCAGCATGACTATGCCCGCACGATTCTGACTTCCGGGCAAAGCCTGCTGGCGCTACTCAATGACATTCTCGATTTTTCAAAAATTGAGGCCGGCAAGTTTCAGCTCGAAAGCAGCGTTTTTGAACCCGGCCAGATTCTGCACGAAACCCAGGCGCTGTTTTCAGCCCCGTCCAAAGACAAACAACTGCAAATCGACTGCCGGTGGCATGGTCCGGCCGATCAGCGCTATCAGACGGATGCGCATCGTGTACGCCAGATGCTGGCCAATCTCGTCGGTAACGCGATCAAATTCACCACGCATGGCTATGTTCGAATTGAAGGTGCAGAGATCGGGCGGGAGGGTGATCTGGCACTACTGGAATTTTCAGTAACGGATAGCGGCATCGGTATCCCGCAGGGAAAACTGGCTTTGCTTTTTCAGCCTTTTATTCAGGCTGACAGTTCAACGACGCGGGAATATGGCGGCACTGGGCTTGGCTTGTCTATTGTGCGTAGCCTGGCAACCTTGATGGGGGGCGAGGTGGGCGTTGAGAGTAAGGCCGGCAAAGGTTCGCGCTTCTGGTTTCGCATCCGGGCGGAAATCCTCAGCGTGGGCAAAAACAGACGTCAGATCACGCGCCAGCTTGAAGGCCGCGTCGGACCTGCGGTTCAGTGCACGCTTCTGACCGGGCATGTTTTGGTGGTTGAAGATAATCTGATCAACTGCAAGGTAGTAGAGGCGATGCTCAAACAACTGGGTTTGAGCGTCACGCTGGTGCATGACGGCCAGCAGGCCGTTGAGCTGATCACTCGTGGTGGTATCCAGGATATTGTGCTGATGGACCTCCAGATGCCGGTCCTTGATGGCTGTGCGGCGACTGAGCAAATACGGCGATGGGAGGCTGAAAACGTCCGTCCGCGCCTGCCAATTATCGCGCTGACAGCCGATGCCTTTGAGGAAGACCGTGCGCGTTGCATGGCGGTCGGGATGGATGATTTTCTGACCAAGCCGCTTGCCCTTGATGTCTTGAGCTCAGTGCTTGGCAAGTGGCTGCGTGCTGAGCCCGGGATTTTGCCGGCCAATATTTCCGGCCAGCCGGTCGATCTTCAGCGACTTGTCGAGCTGGTGGAGGAAATCACCCCTTTGCTGGCGCAGAACAAATTTGACGCCATCAGCCGATGCAAAGCTTTGCAAGCCTTGCTGGCAGGGACGGATGCAGCCTCTGAAATCAATGAGATTAGCGCATTGCTGGCTGAATTTCGTTTTGATGTAGCACTGG
>CAJBIL010000242.1 GCA_903953145.1 uncultured beta proteobacterium | reverse complement strand
TCGTCATTCAGATGCGCCTCGCTCCAGTCTGCGGTGGCTTGCAGGATCCAGGTTTCCGGACCATCTTCAGCGTTATTGCGACCTGGCTTGCTGTTGTCACGGGCGATCCAGCGCAATGGCCCGTGATTGACGAATGCCGCATCAAACGGCAGCGCAACCGGTATCGAAAAATTGAGCATCAAGGTCCAGCTGCCGCGCATCACGGCACTACCGGCCAGCATGGCCAGTTCGGGCGCCGCTTGTTTGAGCAGGGGCACAGCCTGGGGCGCCGGAATAGCGAGAATAACAGCATCGAACGGCGTATCGAGCCACGCGTGTTCGGCAGAAAATAAATGCCAGCCGTCGGCGTGGCGTTGCAAAGCCTTGATCGTGATTGATGTTTGCAATGCCAGCGAGTCAGCCAGAAAGCGGGCAGGGGTCGTCATGCGTGGCGTGCCGACAAAACGCTCAATTATCGCGCCATGATTCAGTAACGAAGCACCGTTGATTACCCGTAACCGGGGTTTCCACAAGCCCGCCACCCCTGCCTGCTGCCAGCGCGCCACCTCCGCACGAAAGTCAGGGTGGCGGGCGGTGAAATACTGTGCGCCGTGATCGCCCTGCCAGTCATCGCCCCGGCGTGTGCTCATGCGGCCCGCCGGGCCTCGGCTCTTGTCGAACAGACTGACTTGAATGCCGGCATTTTGCAGCGTCGTAGCGCATGACAAACCGGCGATACCGGCACCAATTACGGCGATATGGGGCTTTTGAGTCGTCATGGTTTTATCTTTGAAGTCTTTTGGCCGGGTTAGTGCATGCCATCAAGTTGTTCAGGAAATTGATTAGTTTTAATTTGTCCTAGACAAAGCATGATTGTATTCGTAATATCAAATCCATATCGACAAAATTTATAGCGTTTTTTTAGTTTGTCCATGACATGGTTGCTGAATTGGAAATTAAATGGAAAAAATAGCACTCATTACCGGCGCCGCAGGTGGGCTAGGTCAATCAATGGCCAGCCGGCTGATCGCTGGCGGCTGGAGACTCATTGTCAGCAGCCGTGATGGTGATCGACTGGCTGAAGTCTATGGCGACCAGCACCTGCAAATCGTCGCTGATTGCTCAACCGTGGCCGGAGTGCGGCACATTTTCGAGGTAGCCAAGGCGCAGCAAATGCTGCCTACCGCCCTGGCGCACTGCGTTGGCAATATCCGGCTGGGTGCGCTGCACCGGATGCCGGAAGCCGATTTCATGGATTGCCTCAATGCCAATCTGATCAGTGCTTTTCATACGCTGGCAGGCTTTGTTGGCGCACTGCGCGAGGCTAACAGCCCGGGGGCTGCCGTCCTCGTGTCGTCTGCCGCCGCGCGCATCGGCACCCCCAACCATGAGGCGATTGCTGCTGCCAAGGGCGGTCTTGAAGGCCTGGTGCGTGGCGCTGCGGCAACCTATGCCTCGGCTGCTATCCGGGTCAACGCGGTTGCGCCGGGGATTATGGACACGCCGGCGGCAGCACGCATTCTCGGTAGCGCGCCGGCCCGCGAAGCGGCGGCGCGCCAATACCCGTTGCCCGGTGTTGGCACGCCGGATGAGCTGGCTGAGCTGATGGTCTGGCTGCTTTCGGAAAGCGCCGCCCGGGTGACCGGCCAGGTCTGGTCGATGGATGCCGGGTTCGCCAGCATTCGTCCGCTGGTGAAGTAGGAATATGAACAGAGCGATGAACACAGCGATGAACACCCCACCTTCGGCTGCTTTGCCCGCAACGGTTGCCTGGCTGGGCTATGGCGGGCTCCTGCCGTTCATCTTTCTCGCGTCCGCTACTTTGCTTGATCCTGATCACGCGCCTTTATTTGGTGATGCATTAACCGCTTACGGTGCGGTCATCCTGAGTTTTATCGGCGCACTGCACTGGGGATTCGCCATGACCTTGCCGGTTGCTGAGGCCGGCGCTGAATTGGCGGAGGTCACCAAATTCACTGAATTCACCCCGCAGCAGCGGAACGCCAGCTTTGTCTGGAGCGTGATGCCCGCGCTGATCGCGTGGCCGGCGCTGCTGCTGGCGCCCTTCATGGCCAGCCTGCTGCTGATCACCGGATTCCTCGCGCACTATTGGCAGGATCGTCGTCTGGCGCGTTGCGTCAGCCTGCCGGCCTGGTACTTGCCTTTACGACTTCGTCTAACCGCCGTGGGCTGCCTTTGCCTTGCGTGCGGCGGGCTGGCGGAATTCTGGTAATCGCTTTTCAACCCATTGCCAACGATCCCTCAAGGAGTGCGCATCATGAAGCCATTTACGGTATTGCCGGGTTTTGTTAAAACGCCGCCGGGGCTGGAGCGTGAGGTGCTGCGCGGCTTGCCGAAGGTGCTTCTGTTCGGTTCGCTGCTGCTGGCGCTGCCCTCACTGATCGCCCGCTTTTGGTCGTTGGAGGGTAGCGAAACCGGGATCGCGATGCAGATTACAACGGTCGATATTTATGTGATCAGCCTGATCATTCTGCACTGGACGGTTGTTTTTACAGTGGCGATTGCCGCCTTCATTGTTCTGGTGATGAAAGGCCCTGCGTACGTCGCAGATGCCTATCCGCTTGAGGATTCCGACGAGCCGGCGGCGTTCGTGACAAGGCTTGGTCGATGAGTCTCATGGCGGCACCGGCCAAAGCATCGACTGTTCCGAGCGGTCGCTGGTCGCGGCTGGCGCGTCTCGGTAGCCTCGCCACCGGCGTGGCTGGCGGCATGCTGGCGGAGGGCGCCCGCCAGTTCGCGCAAGGCAAACGCCCGAGCGTCAGTGATTTGCTGCTGACCCCGGCAAATGCCCGTCGCGTGGCGGATCAGCTGGCACAACTGCGCGGTGCGGCGATGAAGGTCGGGCAGCTGATTTCGATGGATGCCGGCGACGTTTTGCCGCCCGAGCTGGCCGATATTCTGGCGCGCCTGCGTGCCGATGCCAGCCCGATGCCGATGAGCCAGCTGGTGGCGGTGCTTGAGGCGAACTGGGGGGCTGGCTGGGACCGGCATTTCCAGCAATTCTCATTTACCTCGGTTGCCGCTGCCTCGATCGGCCAGGTGCATCTGGCGCAAACCCGGGACGGGCGGCGGCTGGCGATCAAGGTTCAATACCCGGGCGTGCGCCAAAGCATCAACAGTGATGTTGATAACGTTGCGACACTTTTGCGAATGTCCGGCCTGCTCCCCAAAACGCTGAACATTGCTCCGCTGCTTGATGAGGCCAAACGACAGCTGCACGATGAAGCCGATTATTTGCGCGAGGGCGAATGGTTGCGCCGTTACGGCGATCTGCTGGCCGATACGCCCGAGTTTGCGCTGCCCGTCATGCAGGCTGACCTGACCACGGCCAACGTCCTGGCCATGACCTGCATGAACGGCATCCCGGTTGAATCGCTGATTCTCGCGCCGCAGGCTGAACGGGATCGCGTCGCCGGCCTGCTGATTGCCTTGTTGTTTCGTGAGATTTTCGAATTCCAGCTGATCCAGACCGACCCGAATTTCGCCAACTACCGCTACAACACATCAACCCGGCAGTTGATCCTGCTCGACTTTGGCGCCACGCGCGCCTATCCGAAAGCCATCGTTGACGGTTACCGGCAACTGATGGGCGGGGCCATCGCCGGCAATCGTCAGGCCATGAGCGATGCGGCCGAAGGCATTGGTTATTTCCAGGGCGGCATTCAGGAAAAACACCGGGAAATGGTGCTCGATCTCTTCGCCTACGCTTGCGAACCCTTGCACCATCAAGGCGAATACGATTTCGGGCAATCCACTCTCGCCGCCCGCATCCGTGATGCCGGCATGGCGCTTGGCCGGGAAAAAGAGTTCTGGCACACGCCCCCCGCCGATGCACTATTCCTGCACCGCAAACTCGGCGGGCTTTATTTGCTGGCGGCCAAATTGAAGGCCAGGGTCAATGTGCAGGCGCTGGTCAGGGGGTTTTTGTAGCGCAGGCTATGTTCAGCATGCTTGCCAGTATTCTTTGCCGTATTTTTGGACGCCCAAGAAAACACCGCTGTAACCCGCACCAGATGGCGATCTAGCATTGCAGTGCTCTGGAGAGCCAATGAAAAAGCCACTCTTCACTGGGTCTGCCTCGTAGAACAAGCATCCATGCGCCTTGCCGCACAGCTGCCGGTTTCTGAACGCCGCTTGTCTGTGGTTGCCACTTCCAAGTCGATCCACAGGGTAAAATTGCGGCGATCTGCTTAAAGCAACTACCTTCACCCTTCGGAAATTGATAAATCTTCATGGCGCATCTGGTTCTCTCCAACGCATCACTCGCTTTCGGCCATGTGCCGCTTCTTGACCACGCAGATTTCCAGCTTGACCCCGGCGAACGCGTCGCCCTGATTGGCCGCAACGGTACCGGCAAGTCGTCGCTGCTACGCGCACTGGCCGGCGAGGGGCCGCTTGACGATGGCGGCGTGTGGCGTCAGCCGGGTATTCGCATGGGCTATGTCTCGCAGGAGCCGCCGTTTGATGCGGAGCAGAGCGTTTTTGAGGCGGTGGTTTCCGGCATGGGCGAGCTGTC
>CAJBIL010000241.1 GCA_903953145.1 uncultured beta proteobacterium | reverse complement strand
GCCTGAAGCCGAGATCGTCTGGCGCCTGCATTTTATGCTCGGCGCCATGTCCTACGCGATTGCCGGCACCGATATTTTGCAGGTGGTGACGGGCTGTGAGTTAAGCGATATTGCGGATATTGCTGTCGATGACAGCGCCGCAGCCCAGCGCCTTGCCGCACGCCTGCTGCCCTTTTTGCTGGGCGGCCTGCGGGCGCCGCTGCCACAGTTTTAGCCTTGACGAAAGCCAGCCATGATTTCTACGCTCCTTTTTATACTCATTGTCGGCGTGGTGCCGGTGTTTGTGGTTCGGCCTTTGCGTCGGGCAATGGTGAGCCGGGCTATTTTCAGCACCTACAAGAAAATTCTGCCGCAGATGTCGGATACCGAGCGTGATGCGCTGGCGGCGGGTACGGTGTGGTGGGAGGGCGAGTTGTTTCGCGGTAATCCGGACTGGAACAAGTTGCTGGCTTACCCGGTGCCGGTGATGACGGCGGCAGAGCAGTCGTTTCTCGATAACGAGGTCGAGCAGGCTTGCGCGCTGGTCGACGACTGGCAGGTCTCGCACGAGCTGCGTGATATGTCGCCGCAGGCCTGGCAATACATCAAGGACAAGGGTTTTCTCGGGATGATCATTCCGCAGCAGTTTGGTGGCCTTGAGTTTTCGGCTTACGCGCATTCGCAGGTAGTGACCAAGTTGTCGACGCGCTGCTCGGCGCTGTCGGTGTCGGTGATGGTGCCGAATTCGCTTGGGCCGGCGGAGTTGCTGCTGCATTACGGTACCGAAGCGCAGAAAAATTACTACCTGCCGCGTCTGGCTAAAGGCGTTGAAATCCCCGCGTTTGCGCTGACCAGCCCGTGGGCGGGGTCGGATGCAGCGTCGATTCCTGATGTCGGGATTGTCTGCAAGGGGCTCTGGCAGGGCGAGGAAGTGCTCGGCATGCGGGTAACGTGGGACAAGCGTTACATCACGCTGGCGCCGGTGTGCACGATTCTTGGCCTGGCCTTCCACCTGTATGACCCGGACGGGCTGCTGGGAAATAAAAAACATATCGGCATTACCTGTGCGCTGGTGCCGCACGACTTGCCGGGCGTTGATCTGGGGCGCCGGCATTTCCCGCTGAACGCGATGTTCATGAACGGGCCGACGCGCGGCAAGGATGTGTTCATGCCGCTTGATCTCATCATCGGGGGCCCGGCAATGGCCGGGCAGGGCTGGCGGATGTTGATGGAGTGTCTGGCGGCCGGGCGTTCGATCTCGCTGCCTTCGTCGAATGCCGGGATGGCGCAGATGACGGCACGGGCGGTGGGGGCTTATGCCCGCGTGCGCAGCCAGTTCAAAATGGCGGTCGGTCGCTTCGAGGGGGTTGAAGAGGCGCTGACCCGGATTGGCGCTTACACCTACATGATGGACGCGGTGCGCAAGCTGACGGCGGGTGCGGTTGATCTGGGTGAAAAGCCTTCGGTCGCTTCTGCTATCGCCAAATATCATGTGACGGAACGGGCGCGGCAGGTGGTGAGTGACGGCATGGATATTGTTGGCGGCAAGGGCATTTGTCTCGGGCCATCGAATTTTATCGGTCGCGCTTATCAGCTGATTCCCATCGGCATCACCGTTGAAGGCGCCAACATCGTTACGCGCAGCCTGATTCTCTTTGGTCAGGGCGCCATTCGCTGTCATCCGTATGTGCTGAAAGAGATGCAGGCCGCGCACAACCCGGATGCGGCGCAAGGGTTGAAGGATTTTGATCGCGCGTTGTTTGGCCACATTGGTTTTACGATTCGCCACGGCTTTGGCGCGCTGATGAAGGGGCTGAGCGGCTCGCATTTTGTCGCCGTCCCGGTGAATGGTGGCAAAGGCGTCGCGCCCGAAACAAAGCGCTATTACCAGCAACTGACGCGCTTCTCCTCGGCCTTTGCCTTTTTGTCCGACATCTCGATGCTGGTGCTGGGCGGCGAGTTGAAGCGACGCGAGAAATTATCCGCCCGTCTGGGTGACATTCTTTCGATGCTGTATCTGTGCTCGGCGACGCTCAAACGCTACGAGTCAGAAGGCCGCCAGCAGGCGGATGCGCCGCTCATGCACTGGGCGATCTGGGACGCCATGTACAAGGCGCAGCAGGCGTTTGACGGCGTGATCGACAACTTTCCGAACAAGTTCATTGGCCGTCTGCTGTATCGCATCATCTTCCCGCTCGGTCGCCCCTACGCTGTACCGTCGGACAAGATCGGCCATCAGGTGGCCAAGCTGCTGATCGAGCCGTCGGCCACGCGGGACCGGCTGACGGCAGAAACCTATGTGCCGAAAGTCGAAAGCGAAGCCGTTGGTGCGCTGGAGCTGGCGTTGATTGCCACGATTGCTGCCGAACCCCTCGACGCGAAAATTCGTGCCGCCGAAAAACGCGGTGAATTTGCCGATAATCCCGAAGCCAATGTGCGCGATCTTGCCCAGGCCGCTTTTGCCGCCGGCGTGGTCAGCGCCGACGAGTTTGCGCTGCTCAAACGACGCAACGAATTGCGCGACATCGTCATCCACGTTGATGACTTCCCGCCGGACTTTGGCTTGGGGAAGGCGCAAGCATGATGCTCTGGAAGGCGCATGGAATGGCGTTCTAGCATATGAGATGGCTGGAGCGCTAATGTTTATGCGCTTCTTCGCCATATGGGTGTTGTAGATGACGAATTGGTGCGGGCTGCAGGGGGGGTGAAGTTATAAGCCACACGTTACCAAAGGAGTTTAGCCAGTGAGCTTTGATCCGGTTTATATCGTTGACGGTGCAAGAACGCCGTTTCTGAAAGCGCGCAATGCCCCGGGGCCGTTCGCTGCGAGCGATCTGGCGGTGCAAGCCGGGCGCTCGCTGCTCACGCGGCAGAAATTTGCTCAGACCGATCTCGACGAGGTCATTCTCGGCTGCGCCAGCACGTCGACGGACGAAGTCAATATCGGGCGCGTGGTCGCCTTGCGTCTCGGTTGTGGGCAGAAGGTGCCGGGCTGGACGGTAATGCGCAATTGCGCCAGCGGCATGCAGGCGATTGATTCGGCGATTACCAACATTCAGGCCGGGCGCTCGCAACTGGTGCTGGCCGGCGGTGTGGATGCCTTGTCGCGCGCGCCACTGCTCTATTCGGATGCCATGGTGCTGTGGTTTTCCGGCATGATGCAGGCCAGAACAGTGGGGCAGAAACTTGCCCTGTTCGCCAGGCTGCGGCCGTCAGTTTTACTCTCGCCGGTGATTGGCCTGATGAAAGGGCTGACCGATCCGGTGATTGGTCTGCTGATGGGGCAGACTGCCGAAAACATCGCCTGGTGTTTTGGTATTACGCGCCAGCAGATGGACGAGTTTTCGGTGCGCAGTC
>CAJBIL010000240.1 GCA_903953145.1 uncultured beta proteobacterium | reverse complement strand
TTGTTGGCATCGAAACTTATCTCCATGGTGCCCGCGAAATGCCACCCCCGCTTGATCAGACGCAATGCCGCCTCGGTCAGTGGCTGGGCGCTGGAGGCCTTGCCCGTTACCACGCACAACCGGCATTCAAAGCCATCGAAGCGCTGCACAATGAAGCCCATGCCCTGGCCGTGAGCCTGTGTGAGCAGCACCAGCAAGGCCAAACCCAGGCGGCGCTGGCCCAGCTGGCCGAGCTGCATGCCCTGCGTGAGTCCCTGCTCAGCCAGTTGCAGGCGTTAAGGCACTTGAGCCGGCACTAATCAGCAACGAATTTCCTTAGCGTCCCGCGTCGCAAAGTCGTATCCTGCGAACCTCAGCGGACCGGAGTGCATTTCCACCGGTAGTGATGAAAAATTGAGGTCATCAAAAGCGCCCAGGGCGCTGCAAAGGACGTTATGCATTCTCGCCAAGCGCTTCCCGCGCTGACAGTCAGCGCCATCGGTGTCGTTTTTGGGGACATCGGCACCAGCCCGCTTTACGCGATGAAGGAAATTTTTAACGGCCACCATCCGATCCCGGTGACACCCGAGAATATTTTCGGCATTCTTTCCATGATCTTCTGGTCAATCATGGTGCTCGTCTCGCTCAAGTACGTGGCCGTGATCATGCGCGCTGACAATAAGGGTGAAGGCGGTTCTCTGGCCTTGCTGGCGCTGGTGACCGAGCGTGCCAAGCACTCCGGCATGACCTGGGTGATCACCGTACTCGGCATTTTTGCCGCCGCACTGTTCTACGGCGACAGCATGATTACGCCGGCCATCTCCGTTCTTTCGGCGGTTGAAGGCCTGGAGCTCATCACGCCAACGCTGAAACCCTATATTTTGCCGATTACGCTTGGCGTGCTGACCGGGCTTTTCTTTATCCAGAAGCGCGGCACGGGAACGGTCGGCATGCTGTTCGGCCCGGTGATGATTGCCTGGTTTGCCATTCTTGGCGTGCTTGGCGCTGTTGAAGTGGCAACGCACCCGAGCATACTTGCCGCACTCAATCCGATATATGCGATCAATTTTATTGGCGAACATACCGGCCTTGCCTTTCTGGCGTTGGGCTCGGTGGTACTCGCCGTGACGGGGGGGGAGGCGCTTTATACCGACATGGGGCATTTTGGCCGGCGCCCGATTCGGCTGGCCTGGTTTTTCTTCGTCATGCCGGCGTTGGTGCTCAATTATTTCGGCCAGGGCGCGCTACTGCTTAGTGATCCGAAAGCCATCGCCAACCCATTCTTCTATCTGGGGCCGGACTGGGCACTGGTGCCGATGGTCGCGCTGGCCACGGTGGCTACCGTGATCGCCTCACAGGCGGTGATCTCCGGCGCATTTTCGGTGGCGCGGCAGTCGGTGCAGATGGGATTTTTGCCACGCATGCTGATTGTGCACACCTCGGGCAAATCCGAGGGGCAGATTTATGTGCCATTTACCAACTGGACGCTTTATCTGGCTGTCATCGCGCTGGTCATCGGCTTCAAGAATTCGTCCAATCTCGCCGCTGCGTATGGCATTGCGGTGACCGGGACAATGCTGATCGACACCATTCTGGTGGCCTTCGTGATGGTGCTGATGTGGCGCTGGCACTGGTCGGCGGTGGCGCTGGTCGCAGGTTCGCTGCTGATGGTCGATCTGGCTTTCTTCTCGGCCAATGCGCTGAAGATTCCTGAAGGTGGCTGGTTCCCGATTGCCATGGGCCTCGTCTCATTTACCGTACTCACCACCTGGCGACTCGGCCGCCGTCTGGTCGGAGAGGAGATGGCCAAGCAGAGTATTCCGATGGATGCTTTTCTTGATTCGATTGGCGATGTACATCGCGTGATGGGCACCGCCGTTTTTATGACCAGCTCCAAGGAAGGTGTCCCGGCCGCATTGCTCCATAATCTGAAACACAATCAGATTCTGCACGAGCGGGTGGTGCTGGTGACGGTGCAGACGGCTGATACGCCCTATGTGAATGCGCTGGATCGTATTTATCTGCACCAGATGCGCTGTGGTTTTATCCGGCTGGTGATCCGCTACGGTTTCATGGAAGACCCCGATATTCCGCGAGCGCTGGAGCATTGCAGTCGCTTCGGCGAAAGTTTCGATATGATGGAAACGACTTTCTATTTGTCGCGTGAAACTGTGGTGCCAACACTCAACCGTAATATCCTGCCCCTGCGCGCCCGTTTGTTTGCGTTGATGTCGAAGAACGCCACCAGCGCCACCGAGTTCTTCAAGATTCCGACTAACCGGGTGGTTGAACTGGGCACGCAGCTGACGATCTAAAGAAAGCTGTCAAACGCCAGTGCATCAGAATGTACTGGCGAAACGATTTTTTAATGCACGATCATGCACAACTGTGCGAGGAGACGATCATGGCCAAAGGTCAGCTACGCGGTAACAAAGAAGTCAAAAAACAGAAGCAGCCGAAACAACCCGCACCCCCCGCCGGTGGTTTCGCCGTGCCGGCCAAGGCCGAAAAGACGAAGGGCAAGTAAACGCCAGCCCGCACCGAATGGATTGCCCTGACGATCATTGCGAAAACCACCACCCGTGGTGATGAAATGTAGGTCGGGGTTCACCCCGACAAAACAGCCGTCGGGGCTGAACCCGCGCAAAGCCCTGCGGGAGCCTCGGGCTCCTGGCCTTGGGCCACGAACTACGTGGTTAACTGCTCTCCCCAGCATTATTCCTTGACAGCTTCAACCGCGATGTCGATGGTTACTTCATCGCCCACGTAAGGGGCATGTTTGCCGGCGTTGAACTCGGTACGGCTGATTTTTGTGCTGGCATTGGCGCCG
>CAJBIL010000239.1 GCA_903953145.1 uncultured beta proteobacterium | reverse complement strand
TTCAGACGATATAATCGCGGATTATTTACGAACCTCCCCGCCTACATGTTTAGTCCTTTGCACAAACTGCGCCACCTGAGCCTGATTGTTTGTGGCGCCCTGTTGCTGCTGCAATCACCGGCGCATGCCGAGCTGACCATCGAAATTACCGGCGCGGGCGCTAACCGTATCCCGTTGGCAATTGCCGATTTCGGCGGCGATCCGGGTGTTTCGCGTGCCCTGACGACGGTGGTGCGCGGCGACCTTGAGCGCAGCGGGTTGTTCAAGATGATCGACACCAGCGGTGTGGCGCTCACCGAAGCTTCCAGCCCGGCCTACGGCGACTGGAAAACGAAAGGCGCTGATGCGCTGGCTGCGGGCAGCATCGGCGCCAGTGGCGATGGCCGGCAGGAAGCGCGCTTTCGTTTGCATGATGTGAATAAGCAGGGCGTGCTCGGCGGCTCGGCATTTGTGACCTCGACACCAATGCTGCGTGCCGCCGGCCACCGGATTGCCGATGCGATCTACGAAAAGCTGATTGGCGAACCCGGCATCTTTTCGACGCGTATTGCTTACGTCGTCAAGGGCAGCAGTTCGCGCTACGAATTGCACATTGCCGATGCCGACGGGCAAAACGCACAGGCCGCGCTGATTTCCAAAGAACCGATCATCTCGCCAACCTGGTCGCCCGATGGCGGCCGTTTGGCCTATGTCTCGTTCGAGAACAAGAAGCCGGTGATCTTTGTGCACTCGCTGGCGACCGGCAAGCGGGTGGTTGTCGCCAACTTCAAGGGCTCGAACTCGGCACCGGGCTGGTCGCCGGACGGTCAGCGGCTGGCCGTTGTGCTTTCGAAGGAAGGTGGCTCGCAGATTTTTATCGTCAATGCGGATGGCTCCGGGGTGCGGCGCTTGGCTAATTCAAGTGGTATCGATACCGAGCCGAACTTTTCACGGGATGGCCAGTTCATTTATTTCACCTCGGATCGCGGTGGCAGCCCGCAGATCTACCGGATTGGCGCCAATGGCGGCGAAGCGCAGCGCGTTACCTTTGAAGGCAGTTATAACGTAACGCCGCGTTTGTCACCCGATGGCAAGTCGATGGCCTTCATCAGCCGGCGCGAGGGTGGCTTTCGCCTGGCCGTGATGGATCTGGCCAGCAAGCAGACGCAGATTCTTACTGATTCGCACAAGGATGAGTCGCCGTCTTTCGCGCCGAATGGCCGGATGATCCTGATTGCAACAGAGATGGGTGGGCGCGGGGTGCTTTCCGCGGTGTCGACCGATGGCCGGATCAAGCAGCGCCTGTCGATTTCAGCCGGCGATGTCCGTGAGCCGGCATGGGGGCCTTTCCTCAAATAATCATCAAATAGTCAACTTTTAGCTAATTTTTTACTTCGCACATTCTTAAATTCCAAAGCAGGAGAAACACCATGAAACGCCCGATTATTGCCGTCCTCGCCCTTACTTTTGCCGCCTTGATCACCGGTTGTAGCTCGTCGCCCACAGGCCCTGAGCAAGCCGGCGCGCCGGTGGAAACACGCACGGGCAGCGGCCCGGCGGTGACCACCGTCAATGCGGGCGGCGTTGAGGGGCGTGGTTTGCCGGTTGAACTGACGGACCCCAAGAGCATCCTCTCCAAGCGCAGCGTGTATTTCGATTACGACAGCTTTGAAGTCAAGGCCGAGTTCAAGGATCTGGTCACTGCACACGCCAAGTTTCTCGCCGCTAACAGCAAGTTCAAAATGCTGATTCAGGGCAATACCGACGACCGTGGTAGCCGCGAGTACAACCTGGCGCTGGGCCAGAAACGTGCGGATGCAATGAAAAAAATGCTGATCCTGCTTGGCGCGCGTGAAGAGCAAGTCGAGTCAGTCAGCCTCGGGGAAGAGAAGCCGAAGAACGAAGGCCAGAGCGAAGCAGCGTGGGCCGAGAACCGTCGTGGTGACATGCTTTACAGCGGCGAATTCTAGGATGTCTGACATGTCGGAGCGCCGCTTGCACCGTGCTTCTCGTCGCGGGTTCAATTTTCCTGCTCTGGCGCTGCTGCTCGCCTTCTCCGGCGTGCAGCAGGTTCAAGCGGGAATCTTCGATGACGATGAGGCTCGCCGTCAGATCAATGAGTTGACGGCCAAGACCAATGAGCGTCTTGATACAACGGCCAAGGCCAGCTTTGAACTGGCCAACCAGATTCAGGCATTGCGCGAAGAAAACGCCCGCTTGCGTGGTCAGGTCGAAACCTTGACCTATGAGCTGGATTCCGCCAAGAAGCGGCAGCAGGATTT
>CAJBIL010000238.1 GCA_903953145.1 uncultured beta proteobacterium | reverse complement strand
TGCCGGTTTCCAGCATGACATCAAAAGCAATCCCGGCCATAAACCGTACCGCGTCAAACTTTCTTCCGTGCGCTCCGCGCAGAATCACCGCAATGTCAGCGTCGCTATTGGGACGATGGGTTTGACGGGCACGACTGCCGTACAGGACGACCTCTGCCAGATCGTATTGACCAGCAATCCGGCCAATAAAGGCTTTCGCTGCTTGCTGCGTCGCAGCATCGATGGCGGGGTTGATGGTCACTGTGATGGCCTATTTATGATTGGTATGAGAATAGCGACGGATTGGATGAATAGCAATCCAGAACGCCGCCGAGACGTTGAACGTAAAAGGCATGATGAATAATCGTCGCCTTTAACGGGCGCGTTTCCTGATTTCACCGTTACAGCTATCGGCCACGCGGGCGTATTCTTCCGGCGTGTCGATCAAGGCCTGCTCGGCATCGGCACGGCGGATTTCGCGCTGCACATAAGGCAGCCATCGCTCGTCAAGCTCCTGTTGCAGCCGCGCCCGGGTCTGGCCGGCCGGGCCGCGCCAGGGGGTGCCGGTGGCAAAGCGCCGGCTTAACGTATCGCTTATATCTTTCTCGATTTTTGCCAGATGATCCTGATACGTCTTAACGTGGCGGAGTTCGTGCTGATAAATTTCCTGATAGGCACAGCCGCCCTCGGGAAACTCCTTCGCCACATACACAGTCATCGGGCTGAAACCAAGCGTCAGCGTCAGTTGCGGGCTGGTGCACTCCCATTGCCCGGATCGATCAAGGTAAGCCGGCGTATTGCTGGAGAAACGGGCAATCGCCTTGCCGCTAGTCAGCCCCAGCACCTGGTTGCCGGGCCGAGTGATGGCTGATCCCAAATGCGTGAGCGCCTTGTAGCCTTGCTGCGTGTTGACGGCAAAGCGCTCATCAAGCCGCTTCACCACCACAGAAGGCTTCGGCAACTGGTCGCATTCATCCGCCCAGGCAGGTAGAGAGAGCGCGACGAGAGGCAGTAACGCAATGAGGCGCATCTGGCCGAAAGTGGAAACCTTCGTTATTTGACGATTTCCAGCAATTCCACCTCAAAAATCAGCGTCGAATTCGGTGGGATCGACCCCACGCCACGGCTACCGTAAGCAAGCCCAGGCGGGCACAGCAGCTTGGCTTTGCCGCCCACCTTGATCGCCTGAACACCCTCCGTCCAGCATGGAATCACCCGGTTCAAGGGGAATGTCGCCGGCTGCCCGCGGCCGTAGGAACTGTCGAATTCCTTACCGTCCGTGAGGACACCCCGGTAATGAACCTTCACCGTATCGCTACTCACCGGCGTCGCGCCGGCCCCCTCCTTAAGCATGGTGATCCCAATCCCGGAAGCCGTTTTTGTCTCCTTCGGCTCGGCGGCAGGCGCCGTCGTTGCGGCCTGGCAGGAGATTGAAAAAAGGATTGCAGCGGTTGTCGCCCATCGTTTTTGCATGGCAGTACCTTTGTCGAACGTAATAAAAAAACAGCAAGAATAGAGCCGACATTGTGCCGCAAATCTGCACTTGCCAATGTTGAACTTGGAAGCGCTGCCCGGTTCTTCAGGCATGCCGTCAATGCGCAACATCCGCCTGTGGTAGCCAACATCCCCGGTCGTCTTTTCTATCGAAGCAAGAAACCGGTTAATAGTCGAATAGATTCAGTTGGTTGCGCTGAATCCCGTCGGATATTTCGTGGCTGTCGCTCGGAAACGCTTGCTGCAAGAGCATCTTCTCGAAAAGTGCGACCGACAATATCTGTAGAAAGGTGTACTGCGAAGCGTTCAGATTCAAGCGCTTCGTGACGATGGCAACGAGGACGTAGACCGACACGTTTATGCCGATTTATTTGATGAGCCTCGTCGCTTGGTAATGCGTTGCAGGCATTCCGAAAATCCTACCCCGGCCACGCCCGAAACTATACGAACTCCAGAAAGCAAAAAACCACCCGGAAGGATGGCTTGGCTGCTTGATGCATTCTGGTGGGGCGTGAGTGATTCGAACACTCGACCTACGGATTAAGAGTCCGCTGCTCTACCAACTGAGCTAACGCCCCACAGGGCTTAACGAAAGAACGCTAAGCCTGCTTCGAAATTGGTGGGTCGGCCGAGATTCGAACTCGGGACCAACGGATTAAAAGTCCGCTGCTCTACCGACTGAGCTACCGACCCAAAAAACAAGAAGGGCGAATTATAGAGATCGCCTGAAGGACTGTCAACGCGAGCTTTGCCGTGAGGTGCATGTAAAAAAGTCGGATCGAAATTGCGGGGATCAGGGGGTTGTGTTAAAACGGAGCTCCTTCAAGACAAGTGTTCTGTGCAAGTTATGGCCTTCTCTTTTTTTAAAAAACAGCCGGAAAAAATGGTTGCCAAGCCTGCTGCGGCACCTCGTTCGCAAGCGACTAATGCCGATGCGCAGGCGCTACCCGTTGAGGAGATGAAGGTCGCGCCCGAGCCAGTCGTTGCCAAGCTGCCGGTGCCAGAGGTGCTGAATGACTCCCTCGATTTCTGTGATTTTCAGTTTAGTGAGAGTCCGACGGATTTCCATTTTGAGGATGATGTTGATCCGATTGATGCGGATGTTGAGCAGGCGGCCGTTCTTTACGCCAACGGGCAGGACGATGCGGTGCGAAGCCTGCTTGAAGGTGCGGTGCGTGTTCACGCGCCGGGCCCGGGCGAACGACTTTGGATGATGCTTTTTGATTTTTATCGATTGACCGGGCAAAGCGCATCTTTCGAGGCGCAGGGAATCGAGTATGCGCGGGCATTTGAGAAGTCGCCGCCGGCCTGGCGCGACGCGTCAAAATTAGTGGTCGTGGAGAAAATTGCTGCATCAGGAAACCTGCTATTCAGCGGCGAGTTGTTAGGTGCGAATGATGCTGCGTTTGAGCGGGTGCGACAGGTGCTGAATAAAATGCCTGAATTGCGCCTTGATTTGTCCAGGGTGACCCGGCTTGATGCAGCGGGCTGTAGCCGTTTGTATAAGTTGTTACAGCAAGCAAACAAGGCCAAGCGTGAAATCGATATTCTTGGCCGCGATAATATGCTTGCACTGCTCGAAAAGCACACGCTGCCCGGCCGCGCGGAGGATGAAGCGTGCTGGCTTTTGTTGCTGGCGTTTTTGCAATTGCAGGGGTCGCAGGCGGTTTTTGATGAGGCAGCAATCAATTATGCGGTGACTTTTGAAGTGTCGCCGCCCTCATGGGAGCAAAAGCGCCCCAAGGTTTCTGTCCAGTCGCCGGTGAAGCCGATTGCTGTGACGGATGCAAACTGGACGAATAATGCGTATACGCTTTGTGGCGAGATCAAGGCATCGCGCTTTGCTGACCTGCCGGCGTTTGCTGAAGTGCATGACCCGGTGCTGATTGATTGTTCTACCGTAACGCGTATCGACTTTATCAGTGCAGGTGCGCTGCTTAATGTTTTAACCGGCGTCAGACGTTCCGGGAAGCAGGTCGTTTTTCATCACCCCAATTATCTGGTGGCTGCGTTATTCGGTGTTGTTGGACTGAGCGCGGTCGCTGAAATCGTATACGAAAAATATTAGGAATCAGCATGGAGCAATACCACGGTACGACCATTCTGTCGGTGCGTCGCGGCAATCGCGTTGCGATGGGCGGGGATGGCCAGGTGACGCTTGGCAATATCGTCATCAAAGCCAGTGCGCGCAAGGTTCGGCGTATTCATCAGGGGAAAATTCTGGCTGGTTTCGCGGGCGGTACGGCCGATGCTTTTACGCTGTTTGAGCGCTTTGAGGCGAAGCTCGATAAGCATCAGGGTAACCTGCTGCGTTCGGCTGTTGAGTTGGCGAAAGACTGGCGAAGCGACCGCGCTTTGCGCCGGCTTGAGGCGATGCTGGCCGTCGCCGACCTTGAGAACTCATTGATCATCACGGGCAATGGTGACGTGCTGGAGCCTGAGCATGGCATCGTTGCCATCGGATCAGGCGGTGCATACGCCCAGTCGGCAGCGCGTGCCTTGATCGAAAATACCGAACTTGACCCGGCTGAAGTGATTCGTAAATCGCTCGAAATCGCCGGTGACCTGTGCATTTACACCAACCACAGCTTCACAATCGAGGTGCTTGAGTAGCGGTGGCTGGCGTAACGATGGATCGAGTCGGTCGCTATACGCCGAGTGCGATGCGTATGCCGTCGTAACGTGCTTCGATTTCGGCAAAGCGGCCGGTCAGGCTTTGCCATGAAAGTCCAAGGCTGGCAACGGCGCGTTCCGACAGATCGGGAACGCGGTTATTGGTTTGTTCGCCAAGATCAAGCGCATGACTCAGCACTTCAGCCACGTGGATCAGGTCACTGAGCGGGTTGCCGCTACTGCAATAGTCGTCGGGGTTGTGGTGCGCCGAGATGGCTTCGCTGATTTCGCGCGGCAGCTTCCAGGCGTTGGCGAGCATGCCGCCTGCCGCTGCATGGTCGTAACCAAAGACGGTGTTTTCAGCGAGCAGAATTGAAATGTCCTCATTTTTCCGCAAGGCCAGGCTTTGTGCGTAAGCCTCCGGCGCTGCGGCAAACATCAGTAGCTGGCCGATGTCGTGCAGCAAGCCGGCGGTAAAGGCGATTTCCGGGTCGATGTCGGTTTGCTCGGCGAGGACGCGGGCGCAAGTGGCGACGCCGAGCGTATGTCGCCAGAGCAGCCGGGCATCAAAATCCTGCGTTTGCGTATCAAAGCGGCGGATCAGTGCAGTCGCCAGAATGATGCCCGTCACCCGGTTAACGCCGAGTACGAGAAATGCCTGACGGGCCGATTCAATACGCGAAGAAAGCCCGAAAGCACTGGAGTTGGCAGCTGCCAGCAGGCGGGCGACGATGGCCGGATCCGCATTGATTTGATGCGCGAGGGTGTCGACATCCGCGAGTTCATCGTTCAGTGAGCGCATCAGATGGCGAACGATTTCCGGTAATGAGGGTAGTGCGTCTGCATGCGACAGCAGATCATCAAGAGCGGGTATTGTCATTTGTTGGCCTCTTGCCGATAGTGCAGTACAGCCGAATGAAGCTGGGCCCGAGCAGCGTTGCCGTCACCACGAAAAATCAGTGCGACGCGCGCTTCAGCAAGGCGCAGCGCTTCGGCGATGGTTTCGGGGCTGCGGGTGTCCGGCACGTTGACGGCAATTGATTCGATACCGCGCCGGCTGAGCCGGTCGATTATGCTGGCATCGAGAACCGTTCCGGCCGCGAGCAGGCTGTGGCCTTCCCGGTCAATAACGGCGCCGGCCAGTATCATCCCCGCTGCGGCGCGCCCCGGGGCCAGGCTGATGGTGCGAAATTTCATGATGTTCCTCCGTGTACCAGTCTGCCACAATCGCACGTCGCTTGAGAACATGTTAGATTCCTCCCCCTTTACGATGCACATCGCAGGCTCGCCATGACGCAAATGACTCCGCAGGAAATTGTTCACGAACTCGATAAACACATTGTCGGTCAGGGCAAGGCCAAGAAGGCCGTGGCTATTGCCCTGCGTAACCGCTGGCGGCGGGCGCAGGTGGCTGACCCGCTACGGCAGGAAATTACGCCCAAGAATATTCTGATGATCGGGCCGACCGGCGTTGGCAAGACCGAGATAGCACGCCGTCTGGCGCGCCTCGCCAATGCCCCGTTCATCAAAATCGAGGCGACCAAATTTACCGAAGTCGGCTACGTGGGCCGCGATGTTGAAACAATCAT
>CAJBIL010000237.1 GCA_903953145.1 uncultured beta proteobacterium | reverse complement strand
TCCACCAGATTTTTGAATATTCAACCGACGCGCTTTCAGGCTTTCAGTCACCGGACTTGACGTAATATTTCTCAAGCTTCCAGCTGCTCAGCGCTTTGTATTCCGCTTGCGTCGCAGGAACCACGCTGCTCATCGGCACTTTGGCCAGCAGCGCAGCCCCCTCGGCGGTCTGCGCCATATCAATCAGTGCCTTCTGCACAAGCGCACGATGCGCCTCCGGGACGCGCGGATGCGCCAGTACCGGGTGCGAAGGCATTTTTCGTGTTTCGTAAAGGATGCGCAGGCCGTCACGAATATCCGGTTTCTGCTTGTCAAAGGTATTCCTGACGCCACCCGTGGCTTCACTGACGCCAAGCACCGTATTGAGATAGGCAGAGGTGTGTGTCTGTGCGTAGAGGGGCGTCACCTTGATGTGAAACAAGGTGTCCAGATCAGCACGCATCAGCAACGACGCGCCGAAAGCATTGGGCGCAGGAAAGGCGATTTTTTTGCCGGCAAGATCTTTCACCGCTTTGTAGGGGCTGTCCTGACGGACAACCAGCACGCCTGAGAGTGAGGCGGCATCGCGCACCAGCGGCAGATAGCCCTGCTTGCGTGCAGCAACCATCGCGTGATACGGATTCATGTAGGCAAAATCAAACTCCCCCGCCTCAAAGGCAATTTCAAACTCGGGAATCCGTGGCGAGCCTTTCATGCTCAACTGCAAGCCGGTGCGCTTCGATAACTCAGCAAGAATCGGCACCCAGATTGAAGCCAGCTCACGCGCTTCAAATTGCGGTACGACACCAACGCTATAGGAAGCAGTTTCGGCACGAGCCAATCCGGCCAGACAAAGAAATGCAGCGAATGCGATGCTGCGTGCAACGATAAAACCAGAATGAACCATTGAGACTTTCCTCTTGAGACATTTACAGCCCTTGCCGGCGCTCTGCAAGAATTCGCCGGGTATTGTAAAGCCAAGTAAAGCTAAAAAATCAGTTAAGCAAGGCGAACACTGCATACACGGTGAAATGCTGAATTTCACTGCGCTCACCTCAGGTGAGGTCGACAATGCAGCGAAACAGCGCGTGGCCGGAGGCTGCGTACTTGCGCTCAAATGGCGTCAATGCTTGATCCGGCGCATAAGCCGTGCAAATTGCCGGCCGCTCGGTGAGCCGGCTGATCGCAAAACAATGCTCATCAAGGTAAATCTTCCAGTTACTGCGGCATTCGAGCACACCGCCAAGTTCAAGCAAGGCAGGAAATACCGGATGCCCGTGCCAGCGACGGGAAAGTTGACCGATCTTCGGCCACGGATTGGGATAAAGCAGATAGTGTCGATCAAGGCGAATACCGGCGTCACGCAGCAAACGCCAGTAATCAATGAGGTCGGCGCGCACCAGATCAAGGTTGTCCGGCAGACTGAGCAACTCCGCTTTGCTAGCTATTTTCCGCTGCAAACGCGATTCGGACTGATCAACGCCAATCACATAATGCGCAGGAAACGCCCTGGCCAACGCAATGCTGCTCTCGCCCACGCCACAGCAGGCATCGAGAATCAGTGGCGCATCCGGCGCCACGCGCGCGCGGCGTTCAAGACTGGCGGCAAAGGCGGCGCAGTTGTAATCGGTATAAGGCTTGCGGAAAACCGAGCCGGCATGGCGATCCAGCAAGGTGGACAGATGTTCGTGGATACCCGTTTGAGCGCTGGTCGGAATACGGGAATTGGCAAACATTGCGAATACTCAGGCCGCAACGCGCAACACAGGCGAAACCGGCAAGCCATGTGCTCTAAGGGCTTGCGTCGTTTCATCAACACTGCGCAGCGTGCGCACCGCCAGATAAAGCGTCTCGGCCTCAATAAACGTGCGGCGCAAAGCCCCAAGCCAGAGCTTGAGCCGGCCGGGTGCATGGCGCGGCTCGACCTTGAGCTGAACCTGCCGCCAATAATCAGCAAGGAGCGGGAGCAAGGCTTGCCAATCATCACTACGCGCTTCAGCAACACACTCCCCTGCCAGCAGCGCACGAATGCGTAGCGCGAGGAAAGGATCAGCCACCGCACCACGCCCGATCATGACATCCGTGCTGCCACTCAC
>CAJBIL010000236.1 GCA_903953145.1 uncultured beta proteobacterium | reverse complement strand
TGGTTATCGGTCTGGTTGCGGCAGCAGTTGCTTTTCAAGTTCCGCTAGTTACCTGGCAGCAGATCGCACCGTGGCTTTTTGTCGCTGGCTTTGTGTTGCTCGCGCTGGTGTTGATCCCTGGCGTTGGCCGCGACGTGAACGGCGCACGCCGGTGGCTGTCGCTGGGTATAGCCAATCTGCAACCGTCCGAGTTGATGAAGCTCTTTGCCGTGCTCTACGCAGCCGACTACACGGTGCGCAAGATGCCGCACATGCATGATCTGAAAAAAGCATTTTTGCCAATGGCGGGCGCGATGGTCGCCGTCGGTATCCTGTTGCTCAAGGAGCCTGACTTTGGCGCCTTTGTGGTCATTATTTCGGTGGCCATCGGGATTCTTTTCCTTGGCGGCATGCGTGCCCGACTGTTCGCCGGGTTGATTGTCGTACTGGCCATTGCCTTTGCCGTGCTGATCATCGTTTCTCCCTACCGGCGCGACCGCATTTTCGGCTTTATGGACCCGTGGGCGGATGCTTTCGGGCGCGGCTACCAGCTTTCACATGCGCTGATTGCCTTCGGACGCGGCGAATTGCTTGGCGTTGGGCTTGGTGCCAGTGTCGAGAAGCTGTTTTATCTGCCGGAAGCACACACCGATTTTCTACTCGCCGTCATTGCTGAGGAGCTTGGTTTTGCCGGTGTTGTTGCGGTCATTGTCCTGTTCGGACTCGTTGTTCAGCGCGCTTTCGTTATCGGCCGCCAGTCCGTTGCGCTCGACCGGCTCTATCCGGCATTGGTTGCGCAGGGAATCGGCATCTGGCTTGGCGTCCAGTCCTTTATCAATATGGGCGTAAATATGGGTTTGCTGCCAACCAAAGGGCTGACTTTGCCGCTGATGAGCTTTGGCGGTTCGGGCATTCTCGCCAACTGCGTCGCACTGTCGATCCTGCTCAGGGTTGATTGGGAAAATCGACAATTGATGCGCGGGGCAAAAATATGAGCACCCAGGCGCTCCATCAATTGTTGATTTCGGCGAAGGCTAACCCGGCGCAGCCGGTGTTAAGCGCGCAGCGCGGCCGTAGCCAAAACAGGCAATTGATGCGCGGGGCGAAGCTATGAGTAAAACGCTACTCATCATGGCAGGGGGAACAGGCGGTCATGTTTTCCCCGGTCTGGCAGTTGCCGGTCTGCTCCAGAGTCATGGCTGGCGTGTCGTCTGGATGGGGCATCCGGATGGTATGGAAGCAAAGCTGGTCCCGGCGCGTGGCTACGAAATGGCTTGGGTACGCTTCGGCGCACTGCGTGGCAAGGGGCTGCTGCGCAAGCTGCTGCTGCCATTTACCCTGCTTTCCGGATTCTGGCAGGCGCGCCGGGAAATCCGCCGGGTAAAGCCGGATGTGGTGCTGGGCATGGGCGGTTATATCAGCTTCCCGGGCGGCATGATGGCGCGTTGGCTGGGTTGCCCGCTGGTTATCCACGAGCAGAATTCGGTTGCGGGTCTGGCCAACAAGGTGCTCGCCAAAGTGGCCAATCGTGTCGTGAGTGGCTTTCCCGACGCTTTGCCGGGATGCGAGTGGGTCGGCAATCCGGTACGCGAGGAAATCGCCGGCTTACCTGTGCCGGCGGTGCGCCTTGCCGGACGGAATGATGCGCTGCATGTACTCGTTCTGGGCGGCAGTCTTGGTGCAGCAGCGCTCAATGAAACCGTGCCGCAGGGACTGGCATTGTTGCCTGAAGAAGCACGGCCGCAGGTCGTGCATCAGGCTGGCGAGAAACATCTTGATCAACTGCTGGCTAATTACGAAGCTGCTGGTGTGCAGGCGCATTGCGTGGCATTTATTGAAGACATGGCCGGTGCTTATGAATGGGCAGATCTCGTGATTTGCCGTGCGGGCGCGCTAACCATTGCTGAGCTTGCCGCAGCCGGGGTGGCCAGCATTCTGGTGCCGTTTCCTTTTGCGGTTGATGACCATCAGACCAGCAACGCCAAATTCCTCGCTTCGGTTGGCGGCGCCATCCTGCTGCCGCAAAGTGAGCTGACGGCGGAGGCGGTCAGTCTGATCCGTAATTACTCACGTGGTCAGTTGCAACAGATGGCCGAAAAGGCGCGGGAACTGGCGCGGCCGGAAGCCGCAACGGCAGTCGCTGTCGTATGTGAGGAATTGTGTAACGAGCGCTGCAAGGTGCAGGTCAAATGAAACATAAAGTTAAAAATATTCACTTTGTCGGTATCGGCGGTTCGGGCATGAGCGGTATTGCCGAGGTGCTGGCCAATCTCGGTTTCGGCGTGAGCGGTTCTGATCTGGCCGATAACGCAACGACAAAACGTTTGGCCGGGCTCGGCGTGCGAACAATGGTGGGCCATGCCACAGAGAATGTCGTGGGCGCCGATGCAGTTGTCGTTTCGACGGCGGTGAAGGCCGACAACCCGGAAGTTATCGCCGCGCGTGCGCGCAAGGTGCCTGTCGTGCCACGTGCGCAAATGCTGGCCGAGTTGATGCGCTTGAAGCAGGGGATTGCCGTTGCGGGGACGCATGGCAAAACCACCACCACCAGTCTGGCCGCGTCGATTCTTGCGGAAGGCGGGATGGACCCGACGTTTGTGATCGGTGGCCGGCTCAATGCAGCCGGTGCCAATGCCCGCTTGGGGTCGGGCGATTTTCTGGTGGCCGAGGCCGACGAGTCGGATGCGTCCTTTCTTTTCCTGTCGCCGGTGATCTCGATTGTGACGAACATCGACGCCGACCACATGGAAACCTATGGTCACGATTTTGGCCGGCTCAAGCAGGCTTTTGTCGATTTTCTTCAACGTCTGCCGTTCTATGGCGTTGCGGTGCTCTGCTCGGACGACGCCAACGTGCGCGAAATCATGCCGCAGGTGAGCAAGCAGATCGTCACCTACGGCTTCAATGCAACCGCCAATGTGCGCGCCGAAAATGTGGTCGCGGCCGATGGTCAGATGAAGTTCGATTGCGTGCGGGTTAATGGCAGCATCAGCCGCTTCCCGGTCACGCTCAATTTGCCCGGCCTGCACAACGTTCTCAACGCGCTGGCCGCGATTGCGGTGGCGACCGAGGTGGGCGTCTCCGATGCGGCCATCATCAAAGCGCTGGCCGAGTTTAAGGGCGTCGGTCGCCGCTTCCAGCGCTACGGTGAAATTGCCTGCCCGGCGGGCGGCAGCTTCACGCTGGTCGACGACTACGGCCACCACCCGGTTGAGATGGCCGCGACGCTGGCTGCCGCGCGCGGCGCCTTCCCCGGTCGTCGTCTGGTGCTGGCTTTTCAGCCACACCGCTACACTCGCACCCGCGATTGTTTCGAGGATTTTGTGAAGGTACTTAATGGGGTGGATGCGCTGGTACTGGCCGAAGTCTACGCCGCCGGCGAGCAACCGATTATCGCCGCCGATGGCCGCGCACTGGCACGCGCCTTGCGGGTTGCCGGCAAGGTCGAACCGGTGTTTGTTGAAGAAATAGGTGAGATGCCACAAGCGATTCTGGACGCCGCCCGTGATGGTGATGTCGTCGTCACCATGGGCGCCGGCTC
>CAJBIL010000235.1 GCA_903953145.1 uncultured beta proteobacterium | reverse complement strand
CCGCGACCAGGCCGGCGCCCGAGGCGAACTGGACACCGCTCAAACCACCGCTTTCCCAGCTCAGGCCGGTCAGGAGCAGCGTATCGAGCAACAACCGATCCCCCCGGCCGCAAATCAAGCGCTTTGGTCAGGATTTGGATGGCTTCCTGCCAGTAGTTGTGGGCATAAACGCGGGCTGAGAGGTTGGTCAGGAAGTCGGGGTTGGGCGATTGCGAGGCGCGGCTGAAGGCTTTTTCTGCGGCAGCGATATTGCCGGTATGAAGCAGGGCTTCGCCGAGATACATCATTGAGCCGTAGCGCACCGGGCGTATGTTCAGCAAGCCGGACAATGCGCTAACGGCGCCTTTTGCATCACCGGCGTTTAACCGCCAAACGCCCAGCCAGTGCAGGGTTTCGCCGGCGATGATTTCTTGGCTTTCGGCTTTTTTTAGTGCATTTTCCTGCGCTTCTTCCTGGTGCTTTGTTACGCCGGGAAATTCTTGCAGCCGTGCCAGATACAGCCAGCTTAGCCAGTCGTCAGGGTTTTGTTTTACGGCGCTGGCAAACGCGGCGGCGAACGCGGCGGCTTCCGGCAGGCTCGCGCGGCCAAGCAGCGCGTCGCCGGTTGCGGCATCCTGCCAGGCGCCGATGTCGAGTGCGTTGAGTTTTGGCTGTAACCGGGCATCGCAGCGCAACGCTTGCCGCGCCGCATAGCTCGCCTGCCAGCGCAGATTGCGATCCCGGTAATCTGCGGCCAGTTCGAGCCACGCCCCGGCCTGTATTGGCGATTGCCGCAAGGTTTGCCAGGCTGTGGTGTGGGGCGCGGGTTTGTTTGTCATCGAGTGTGGTCGATTTTGTGGTCGGTGCTTTGGTCGGTTCTTTTAACCGTGGAGGATTGTACGCTTGCTGTTTCGGCATGCGTCAAGGCAGTTGTCGCCTCAGTCATGCAGCCAATACACTCAGGGCAAATAATGCTTGATCGTTTCGCAGGCGAAACATTTTGTTGATAGACTAAAGCCAAGGAGAATATAACCATGAGCAGTAATATAGATAATCTAACGCTTGAGCATTTGAAGAAAATCCAGGCAGAACAAACCGCAGCACGCGAACGCGATCAAGAAATCCTGACGCGTTTATCGCATATAGAAAGCGGCATTGCGCGGATTACCCGGGATGAATCAGCAAATTATGCAGAAATCGTCGGGGATAGGCACAGCATGGACAAGCTGAAAGAACGGATTGAACGCATCGAGCGAAGGCTGGAAATCAACGGGTGAACCGTTGAGGTTCTGGTTGATGCCATGAAATGGTTTTTCACCGTCAATGGGTTACAAGAGGGGGCGCAAGGCTCCTTCGCCTGCGGGGCGCACCCCAAGGGTACTTCCTGCGGGGCGCATGGATAGGCGGTCTAGCACTACTACCCTCTGGAGATGCCCGTATTCATTGGCTTCCAGCGTAGCGGCCTCATAAAAGCCCGGTTTGCTGGTGATTTAGCACAAAACCCTTCTGAAATAAGCTGAACTACGCGGTAAGTCGTTGTGTCTGATCGCGAGCTTATTGGCGTCTTTTCTGCCTCACCGCTGCTTCGGGCGATTAAAATGTGCGCCTGTTCCGGCTGGCCTGTGCGGTGGCAACCATGATCACAAACTTCTGCTGAAAGTTTTTCCGTATGCAACTTCCTGATTTCCCCCAATCGCCTTTGCTGGCGGGCAGTGATGTCGAGCAGAAACGTGCTGAAATTCTCGACTATTTTCGCGCTACCTTTGATCGTTACGAGCAGTTGTTCGAGGTGCTGGCGGGTGATGAGGCTTATTTCAAAAAGCCGATTGCGTTGCGGCATCCGCTGATTTTTTACTTTGGCCATACTGCGACTTTCTTTATCAACAAACTGCTGCTGGCGGGGTTGATTGATCAGCGCATCAATCCGAAATTCGAGTCGATGTTCGCCATTGGCGTTGATGAGATGAGTTGGGATGATTTGAGCGAGGCGCGTTATGACTGGCCGGGCGTGGCTGAGGTGCGGGCTTATCGGCAGTCGGTGCGGGCGGTGGTCGAGCAGGTGATTTTGACGCAGCCGTTAACGCTGCCGGTTGGCTGGGATCATCCGTGGTGGATTATCGTGATGGGCATTGAGCATGAGCGCATTCACCTTGAAACTTCATCGGTGCTGATTCGCCAGCATCAGCTTGCTTATGTGCAGCCGCATCCGGCCTGGGCGCCGTGCCGGCACAGCGCAACTGCGCCGCAGAACGCGCTGGTGTCAATTCCGCCGGCCGCATTCCGGCTCGGGCGGGAGATTACCGACCCGATCTATGGCTGGGATAACGAATTCGGCTGCCATGAGGCGGTGACCGGTGCTTTCGAGGCCAGTCGTTATCTGGTGTCGAATCAGGAGTTTCTGGCTTTTGTCGAGGCTGGCGGCTATGCCGACTCAACGCTCTGGCTGGAAGAAGGTGCCGGCTGGCTGAAGTTTTCGCAAGCACAACAGCCGACTTTCTGGGTCAAGGATGGCGCGCAATGGCGCTTGCGTTTGATGCTTGAGGAAGTGCCGATGCCGTGGGACTGGCCGGTGGAAACCAATTATCACGAGGCGAAGGCGTTTTGCCAGTGGAAGGCCAGGCAGAGCGGCTTGCCGGTGCGCTTGCCAACCGAGGACGAATGGCAGGCGCTGCGCCAGTTTGCCGGGGTAGACGCGCAGTCAGCCGCTAACCTGCAACTGGCGCATTACGCGTCTTCCTGCCCGGTCAGCGAGTTCGCGCATGGGCCGCTGTTTGATGTGGTCGGCAATGTCTGGCAATGGACAGAGACGCCGATTTACCCGTTCGAGGGCTTTCAGGTTCATCCGATTTACGATGACTTTACAACGCCGACCTTTGACGAGCGCCACAATCTGTTCAAGGGCGGCTCGTGGATCTCGTGCGGCAACGAGGCTTTGCCGGCTTCACGCTATGCATTTCGCCGGCACTTTTTCCAGCACGCCGGATTTCGTTATGTCGTTTCTGAGGCCAGCGAGAAAATGGCGGCGTCGCATTACGAAACCGACCGGCTGGTCTCGGAATACGCTGAATTTCATTACGGCGATACCTATTTTGATGTGCCGAATTTCCCGCGTGCATTGGCCCTGCTGGCGATTGAGGCGATGGGCGACAAACTCAAAAAGCCCGGCAGCAAAGCCCTTGATCTGGGCTGTGCCACCGGACGGGCTACGTTTGAGCTGGCAAAGCATTTCGACGAGGTGACCGGCATTGATTTTTCTGCCCGTTTCATCAGTCTCGGTGCGCGTTTTGCCGAGCAGGGGCGGCTGCGTTATACGCTGGTTGAAGAGGGCGAACTGGTGGCCTACAAGGAACGCAGTCTGGCCGAACTCGGGCTTGATCAGGTGGCCGGCAAGGTGGCGTTTTTTCAGGGCGATGCCTGCAATCTGAAACCACATTTCAGCAATTACGACCTGATTCTCGCCGCCAACCTGATTGATCGACTCTACAACCCAGAACAATTCCTCGAATCGGTGCACGAAAGGCTCAATCCGGGCGGCGTATTGATGATCACCTCGCCGTACACCTGGTTACCGGAGCACACAAAACGTGAATCCTGGGTCGGCGGCTTCAAGAAGGATGGCGAGAACTTCACCACGCTGGATGGCCTGAAAGCCATGCTCGGCAAGCACTTCAAGCTGATTCGCGGGCCATTGTCAGTGCCGTTCGTGATTCGCGAAACCAAACGGAAGTTTCAGCACACGCTGTCGGAAGTTACGCTTTGGGAGCGGCGGTAAATGTAATGCCGGGCATCTTCACAGGGTAGGTCGGGATTCATCCCGACGCCCTGAAAGCGAAGGGGCCTATGG
>CAJBIL010000234.1 GCA_903953145.1 uncultured beta proteobacterium | reverse complement strand
TCAGGTACCAATCCGGCACCCTTACCGCCCGTCAAGTTCTTTAAAAGCCCATGCATCCAGCACTCAACGTCATCATCAAGGCCGCGCGTCGCGCCAGCCAGATCATCAACCGCTCGTCGAGCGAGCTTGATCACCTCAAGATCACCACCAAGCGCCAGAGCGACTTTGTGACCGAAGTGGACAAAGCCGCCGAGGCTGCGATCATCGAAGTGCTGCGTGAGGCTTATCCGGATTACGGAATTCTAGCAGAAGAGTCCGGCGAGTCCGCCGGCCAGGGCGCGGGCAGCGACTATCAATGGATTATCGACCCGCTCGACGGCACCACCAACTACATTCACGGCTTCCCGCAATACGCGATCTCGATTGCGCTTGCCTACAAAGGGCAAGTCCAGCAGGCGCTGGTCTATGACACCTTACGCAACGAGATGTTCACCGCCAGCAAAGGCGGCGGCGCCTTCCTTAACGAGCGTCGTATTCGCGTCAGCAAGTGCCTCAAACTCGAAGATTCACTGATTGGCACCGGCTTCCCGTATCGCAGTTTCGAGCACGTTAATGCCTATCTTGGGATGCTCAAGGAGTTGATGCAAAAAACCGCCGGTATCCGTCGCCCCGGTGCTGCATCGCTTGACCTTGCCTATATCGCCTGCGGCCGGCTTGATGGCTTCTGGGAATTCGGCCTCTCGCCGTGGGACATCGCCGGTGGCGCGCTGCTGATCTCGGAAGCCGGCGGACTGATCAGCGACCTCGCCGGCAATGAGAGCTATCTGGAAACCGGCAACGTGATCGCCGGCACGCCAAAGATTTTCGCCCAGTTGCTGCAAATCGCCGACAGCTACCGCACGTCCAATCTCAAGGCCTGATCAAGGCCAAAACGCCATGCTTCAGTCAAGTTGGCACACCTACGACCACTACGGTTACGCCTTCGTCGCCGTTTTTGGCACCTTTGCTGCGGTGGCGGGGATTCAATGGCTGATTCAAACCTCACGCTGGGCACCATGGACGCGCACCTTACAAGGCGTTGCGCCACCATTTATCAATATTATTGGCGTGCTCTTTGGTCTGACGCTGGCGTTTCTGGCCAACGATACCTGGAGTGCGCATGACCGTGCGATGAAAGCGGTATACAAAGAGGCCGACTCGCTGCACAGCATGGCGGCACTCTCAGCGGCACTGCCGGCCGCGCTCAAAGAGCAACTGCGTGAAGCATTGGCCGGCTACGCGATGGCCAGTGCCGATGAGTGGGAACTGCTCGCCCGGCGTGCCGAAAGCCCCGAAGTTGTGGCGCGGGCAGATGCCTTGCTGCTTCTGCTGGCCAGCAAGGAGGTCGCGCTGGCAACAGGAGACAACGTACAGGCGCTCATGCTGCGTAAAGCGAGTGAAATGCGCGACGAACGGGATCAGCGCGTGGCCTTGAGTCAGACCCATGTAAATCCGCTGAAATGGCTGGGCATGGGCTTTCTCGGCCTGCTGACACTGCTGTCCATCGCCGTCATCCACGTCGACAAGCCCCGCGCCGCCTTTGTCGCCGTCATGCTGTTTGCCATGGCCGCCGCGCCGACAGCAGCGATTGTGCTGATCCAGGGCAATCCATTTCAGCAACCAACCGATGTAACCGCCGCCCCGATCCGCGCAGCCGTCGCCGGCATTACAAAAAGTGCTGCGCTAAAGCGGTAGGAGCCACCCATAATGATGAAATCTCCTCGCTGGGTAGGTCGGGGTTCATCCCGACAATTCAGTTGAATATCCCCTAAAGTGACTTGAGCCATAGGCCCCTTCGCTTTCAGGGCGTCGGGATGAATCCCGACCCTGTGAAGATGCCCGGCATTACATTTACCGCCGCTCCCAAAGGGTAACTTCCGACAGCGTGTGCTGAAACTTACGTTTGGTTTCGCGAATCACGAACGGCACTGACAACGGCCCGCGAATCAGCTTGAAGTGCTTGCCGAGCATGGCTTTCAGGCCATCCAGCGTGGTGAAGTTCTCGCCATCCTTCTTGAAGCCGCCGACCCAGGATTC
>CAJBIL010000233.1 GCA_903953145.1 uncultured beta proteobacterium | reverse complement strand
CTTGGCGGTCAGCGCCATCACCGGAATGGTGGCAAAACGCGGTTCGGCACGCATGGCCTTGATGGTCTTGTAGCCGTCCATCTCCGGCATCATGATGTCCATGATGACCAGGTCGGGCCGGGTCGTCGCCAGGAACTCGAGCGCCTTGCGGCCATTGAGGACGTTATCCACTTTCGCGCCCTGCTGCTCCAGCGCGGCGGTGATGACGAACAGGTTGCGCGGGTCGTCATCCACCACCAGGATGTGGCGCCCGGCCAGGCGTTTTTTGCCGCTGCCCAGGGGGTTGGCCGCTGCGGTGTGGCCCCGGCTGCGCTGGGGCGCCTGCTGCAGGAAATGCGCGATATTTTCCTGCAGGCGGTGTTTGGCCTTGGGTGCCTTGATGATGATGTTTTCGGAAACCTGACGCAGGCTGGCGTCAAGCTCGTTGCTCAGCGGCGTGCTGCCGTAGAACAGCAGGCCGAGATCGGGCGCGGCCGTGCGCAGTTTGGCGGCGATGGCGCGGGCGGCGGCCTGGCTGGCCGGGTCGGCGCCGAGATCAAGGATAACAACGCGGAAATTGCCGCCGGCCAATAGTTCGGCAGCACCGTTCGCCGTGGCTGAGGTGGTTTCCTCCGCCGTGCGGGTGACCAGCGTGCCGCTGCCTTGTTTTAGCAAGGGGGCGATCTCGGATTCGCTCAGCGCGCCGTTCGTCACCAGCAGCACATCCTGCCCGGTGCCGCTGCCACCATTGCCACTATTGGCGCTGCTGGCCAGCACCTCGGCTTCGACGCGGGCGATCTGCTCGGCATCGACCGGCTTGTGCAGCCAGCCCAAAGCGCCTGCGCCCAGCAGGGCATTGTCGCGGTCGCGGCCGGAAATGATGTAGACCGGGATATCGGCCAATGCGGGCGTGCTCTTCAGCTGATGCAGCACGGCGCTGCCGTCCATGTCGGGCAGGCCCAGATCGAGCAGGATGCCGCTGGGCTCGAAGCGGCGCACCAGATCCAGGCCGTCATTGCCAGAGTGGGCCAGCAGGGTCTTGTAGCCGAGGCGACGATTGATGTCGAGGATGGCCTGGGCAAATACCGGATCGTCATCGATCAGCAGCAAGACCGGGTCGTTGCCCCCGATGTGCGCGCGGTCGTCGCTGGGCCAGGGCGTCGCTGCGGGCGACGGCAAGACGGCAAAAGTCGGCGCTGGCGAGACGGGGAGGCCGTCCGGCCGGAGGTGGCCCGAAGAGGCTACGGCGCGTAGCATGGGGATGGCATCCGGCTGCGCTTGCCCGGCCCTGAGCAGGTGTGGTGCATGATGTACTGCAAGGGTCGGTGGTGTCTCCGGCAGTCGCAGCGTAAAGGTGCTGCCCTCACCCGGCGTGCTGGTCAGTTCGATGTTGCCGCCCATCAGATGAGCGAAGGACAGGCTGATCGACAGGCCGAGGCCGGTGCCACCATATTCGCGGCTGGTTGAGCCGTCGGCCTGCTGGAAGGCTTCGAAGATCAGCGCCTGCTTGTCCGCCGCAACGCCGATGCCGCTGTCGCGCACACTGATGGCGAGCGGCAGGGTTGCGCCGGGGCGATGCTCGAAGCGCAGGGTGACGCTGCCCTGGCGGGTGAACTTGAGTGCATTGGAGAGCAGGTTGCGCACGACCTGTGACAGCTTGTCGCGATCCACCTCGATTGTGGCATTGATCGTGTCCTCGACCACCAACTCCAGCCCCTTGTCCTTGGCCGGCACGGTGAATAAATCGCGGAATTCCTCGGCCAGCGTGCTGCTGGCAATCGGCGCCGGGTGCAGTTCCATGCGGCCGGCCTCGACCTTGGAGAGATCGAGCACGTCGTTGATCAGGCGCAGCAGATCCTTGCCGGCGCTATAGATGACCTCGGCGCGTTTCACCTCCTCCGTGTCGAGCTTGTTGTCTTCGTTGCTGGCCATCAGCTTGGCCAGCAGGATGATGGAGTTGAGCGGGGTGCGCAGCTCGTGGCTCATGTTGGCGAGGAATTCCGATTTGTATTTGCTCGACAACTCCAGTTGCTGGGCGCGCGCATCGAGTTCCTCCTGCGAACGCACCAGGTCGCGGTTGCGCAGTTCCAGCGCCTGTTGTGCTTCCTCCATCTGGGCATTGGCCGCCTGCAGTTCGGCGGACTGCTGCTGCAATTGCTGTTGCTGTTCCTCCATCTGCGCATTGGTGGCCTGCAGTTCGGCGGTTTGCTGCTGGAGTTGTTG
>CAJBIL010000232.1 GCA_903953145.1 uncultured beta proteobacterium | reverse complement strand
TGTGGTGGACTTTCGGGAAACCGACACCGAATATCACGTTCGGGCAATGCCCAAGGCGATCTCCCGCCTTTGCCCGCATTGCGGCCGATCCAACGACACGGTAGCTCACGCCAAACGTACGTTGGTCATCCGGGATATCCCGAGTCACGGAAAGGCTGTCGTTATCCATCTCGACGTTCCCCGTCTGAAGTGCAGGCCGTGCATACAAACCTTCACGGCATCCGTCCCGGAAGTCGATACCGGTCGGGAGATGGCAACCATGGACGACGAGTACGAGACACGCATTCAAACCCGGGAGGTATACCTTGGAGTAGACCTGTCCACACTGGAGCAGGCTTTTGATTCAGGCAAGTTTTAAACTGAAATCAGGCTCCGTCCACCCGAGAATCCGGATACCCGTTAAAACTTCAGCCAACAAAGCGCCTGAACCGCATTTCAGGTTAACATCAGGCGTTAACATCAGTACTCGCTAATTATCCTTCGTCCTCAAATATAACCGCCTGATCGCCCTGCCCTTGCGCCTTGAATTGCTCAACATGTTCAACAACAAACGCTTGCTTGCTCTTGCCGGACTGATTCTGTTCATCGCACTGGCCGTGTTTGCCTGGCCCCAACTGCGCGGGGAAAAAGTCGTCATCGCGACTGCAACGCAAAGTGAATTAACGCAATCAGTCGTCGCCAGCGGCAAGGTACGCTCGCCGCAGCGCATTGAGCTGAGCAGCCAAATCAGCGGCAAAGTAATGCAAATTCCGGTTCGCGAAGGGCAGCAGGTAACGGCCGGGCAACTGCTCATCCAGCTTGACGATACCGAGTGGCGCGCAGCCAGCGCCCAGGCCAGTGCCACGCTAACCCAAAGCCTTGCCCGACTGGCGCAAATGGGCGAGCTGGCCGTGCCGCTGGCGCTGCAATCGCAGCGTCAGGCGGAAGCTAACCGGGTGCAGGCGCGGCAGAATTTCGAGCGTAGCAGCACGCTGGTCGGCAAAGGTTTTTACAGCAAGACCCAACTCGACGACGCCCGGCGTAATCTGGAGGTTGCCGAAAGCCAATGGCAGGCCGCCCAACTACAGGCCCGCAGCAGTCAGCCCGGCGGCAGTGATTTCCGTCTCGCGCAAGCGGCTGTCGAGCAGGCGCGGGCCAGCCTGCAAGTGGCGCAATCGAAGCTGGGCTATACAAAAATAGTTGCACCAGTGGCCGGCACCCTGCTCACCCGCGCCATCGAACTGGGCGACACGGCACAACCGGGCAAACTGCTGATGACGCTCTCGCCGGCGGGCGACACCGAACTGATCGTGCAGATCGACGAAAAAAATCTGCGCCTGCTGAGCCTCGGCCAAAAAGCGCTGGCCTCTGCCGACGCCTACCGCGATCAACGTTTTGCCGCCGAAATCACCTTCATCAGCCCGGCCATCGACCCGCTGCGTGGCTCGGTCGAAGTTCGCTTGCGCGTAGCCGACGCACCCGCTTATCTGCGCCAGGAAATGACCGTTTCAATCGACATCGAAACCGCCCGCCGCACCAATGCCGTGATTGCGCCGATCGACGTCATCCACGAGATCGCCAGCCCGAAACCCTGGGCGCTGGTGGTGCGCGATGGCGTTGCCCGGCGCCAGGAGGTAAGCATCGGCATCCGCAGCGACAGCCGGCTCGAAATTATCAGCGGCATCAAAGCCGGCGACCAGCTCGTTCCGGCCAGCCAAACCTCAGTGATTGACGGCAGCCGCGTGCATGCGGTTGCGCGTTAAAACGCCTGGCTGCAAGATAAAACACAACACACCCAGATGACTCCCTGGCTACCTTTTGAATGGATTGCCGCCACCCGCTTTCTGCGCGAAGGGCGGGCGCAGAGTTTATTGATCATCGTCGGGGTCGGCGTTGGTGTGTCGGTCATTGTGTTCATGTCGGCGCTGCTGTCCGGCCTGCAATCCAATCTGGTTCGCCGGACACTGACTTCGCAGTCGCATATCGTGTTGTTACCGCAGGAGGAAATCGCCCGCCCGTTGCGCGATGCCACGCTTGGCCCGCTGCTTCAGAAGCAAGCCCAGCGTCTGCGCTCAATTGATCAATGGCAGCAAATTCGCAGTCATCTAAGCCAAATGCCGGAAATCGCCGCCGTTTCGCCGAGTGCCGCCGGCCCGGCTTTCGCCGTGCGTGGCGATGCCAACAAATCCGTAACGCTGATCGGCATCGAGCCCGAACACTATGTTCGGATCATCGCGCTCAACGAAAAAATCGTCACCGGCCAACTTCTCCTGAGCGCCGGTGAAGCCGTGATCGGCATCGAACTGGCACGCGATCTCGGCGCCGGCGTCGGCGACAAGTTCAGCATCACCACCAGTAACGGCGCCACCGACACGCTGATCATCACCGGCCTCTTTGACCTCGGCAACAAGGGCGTAAACCAGCGCAACGTCTATGTCGGCCTGCGTAGCGCACAAACCCTGCTCGATCTGGTCGGCGGGGTATCGAGCATCGACCTGAGCCTGCACGATATTTATACCGCCGAAAGCATGGCACTGAGAATCACCCGTGAAACCGGCCTGCAAGCCGATAGCTGGATCAAGACCAACGCGCAGTTTTTCACCGCGCTGAACTCGCAAAGAATCTCCAGCAACATCATCCGTTTCTTTATCGGCTTATCGGTCGCCTTTGGCATTGCCAGCGTGCTGGTCGTCTCGGTCGTGCAGCGCTCGAAGGAAATCGGCATCCTGCGCGCGATGGGCGCCACACGCGGCCAGATGTTGCGCATTTTCCTGCTGCAAGGCGGCATTGTCGGCCTGCTCGGCTCATTTCTCGGCTCGACGCTGGCCTGGTTTTTTCTCGCAGCGTGGCGAACGCTGGCGGTCAATCCCGATGGCACGCCCCTGTTCATGATCACCGTCGAACCCTGGCTGTTCGCTATTTCTGCGGGGGGCGCCAGCCTGGTCGGCATTCTGGCCGCGCTGATCCCGGCCCGGCGCGCCGCCCGCCTCGACCCGGTGGTGGCGATCCGTGGCTAATTCAGTGAATTCAATAAATTCAGCTAATTCTGCTGACTCTGCTGACTCAAACAACCCGCCAGCCGCGCCGGAAAGCCAGCGGGTGCTCCAGCTGGACGACATCCACAAATCCTACGCGACAGGCTCCGAGGTTGAAATCGAGGTATTGCACGGGATCAATCTGCAACTTCGGCGCGGTGAATTTGCCGCCCTGATCGGCCCTTCCGGCTCGGGCAAGAGTACCCTGCTCAACCTCATCGGTCTGCTCGACCGGGCCAGCCGTGGCCGCTTGCTGATCGACGGCCAGGAAACAGGCAGCCTCGACGACAGCGCACTAACCCGCCTGCGTGGAAGCCGCATCGGCTTCGTCTTCCAGCATCACCACCTGATTCCCGCATTTACCGCGCTGGAAAACGTCATGATGCCGATGCTTGTCGAACGCGGCCGGCCAGACGACGAAATGCGCGAACGCGCCGCAACACTGCTCGAACAAGTCGGACTCAGTGCCCAGGCCGGCAACAAGGCCAACCAGATGTCCGGCGGCCAGCAACAACGCGTCGCCATCGCCCGCGCACTGGCCATGCGCCCGTCGCTGGTGCTGGCCGATGAACCCACCGGCAATCTCGATACAAAATCAGCCGACAGCGTGTTTGCGCTGATGCGCGAAGTCAATGTCGCTCACCAGACCACTTTCCTGATCGTCACCCATGATGCCCGCCTCGCCGCCCGCTGCGACCGGATCATCGAACTGGTAGATGGCCAGATTGTTTCAGACAAATCGCCGGTGTAAAACAGTCCGTCGGGTTTCAACCCGACATTCAACTGACTATCACGCCGGCTTTTCTGCGCTATGCAGCCTGGCCAGCCAGACTTCGACCGGCTCAGGGCGGCCGAACAGATAGCCCTGGTAGATCACCGACAGCCCTTGCGCCAATCCCTGTGCCTTTAGGAAGTCAGCCTGCGCGCGGGTTTCGACCCCCTCGGCAACGATCTGGAGATGCATGTGCTGCGCAACAGCGAGAATGGTTTCGACCAGCGCAACGTCGTTGGGGTCGCCGGGAACGTCATCAATAAAGCTCTTGTCGATCTTCAGCTCATGAATGGGCAGGCGTTTGAGATACGACAGGCTGGAATAGCCGGTGCCGAAATCGTCCATTGAAAAATGCAGCCCGAGCGTGGTGAGCGCCACCATTTTGGCCACCACATCGGCAACGTCGCCAATCACCAGCCCCTCGGTCACCTCAAGCACCAGCCGGGTCGGGTCGGCACCGCTGGTGGCCAGCTGTCGCTTCACTTCCTCGACAAAATCCGGGCGGCTGAAATGGCGCGGGCTGACATTCACGGCGATCCGAACCGGATACCCCTCGCCCTCCAGCCGCGCCAGCAGCCGGCAAACTTCGGCCAGCATCCAGTGATCAACGGCAACAATCAGATCGGAGGCTTCCGCCAGCGGGATAAACGCGCCGGGCATGACCAGCCCGCGCTCGGGGTGCTCCCAGCGCACCAGTGCTTCAGCCGCAACCTGATGCGCTTCGGCATTTACCTGGGGCTGAAGGTAGAGGCGCAACTCGTTGTTATCAATGGCACGGCGTAGTTCGCGCTCCAGCTCGTAACGCTCCTTGACGGTATCGCCCATTTCCGTCTCGAAGAAAACAGCGCGCCCGCCCCCTTCGCCTTTGGCCTGATGCATTGCGGTATCGGCCTGCCGCAATACGTCGGTCGCGGATGCCTGCGAAGTCGCAGGGAATAACGCGATACCGATGCTGGCCTCAAGGTGGAAAAACTCGCCCGCCAGTGCAATGGTGTCGCGTAAGGCGGTGCGTAGCTTTTCGGCCACGGCCAGTGCGGCACGGCCGGCATCGTCACGACTGGCGGTGAGGCGTGGTAACAGTACGGCGAATTCATCGGAATCGAGCCGGGCGAGCACATCGTCGGGGTGCAGTATCTGGCTGAACTGCTCTGCAACGGCCTTGAGCAATGCATCGCCAACAACCAGGCCGCGCGCTTCGTTGATGTCCTTGAAGCGATCAAGATCAATCAGCAGCACATCGCCAAATCGCCCTTCACGATGGGCGTTGCTGAGTGTCTCTTCGAGCCGCTTGAGGAATAGGGCACGATTGGCCAACCCGGTCAGTGCATCGCGCCAGGAGAGATGTTCGGCCGCAGCCTGCGCCCGGCGGATTTCACTCAGATCAGCAAAGACAGCGACGTAATGCGTAACCTTGCCGGCCTCGTCGCGAACACTGCTTACAGTTTGCAACTCGGGGAATACTTCGCCATTCTTGCGCCGGTTCCAGACTTCGCCAGCCCACGTGCCATTGGCTTGCAGCGCCTTCCACATGGCTTGGTGAAAGGCATCATCATGACGACCGGAATTGAGTATACGCGGGGTTTTGCCGAGAATTTCCGGCTCGGTGTAGCCGGTAATCCGGCAAAAGGCGGGGTTGACGAGGACGATGCTGCCATCGATGCCAGTCACCATGATCGCTTCACCCGTCGTCTCGAATACGCGGGCGGCAAGGCGCTGCTGGGCATCCGTCTTTTTGCGCTCACTCAGATCACGCCCGACAACAACCAGACCGTTACGGCGGCCATCCGAATGAAATAACGGAATCCGGATAATCTCGAAAATGCGCGGCGCGCCATCTGCTGCGGGAATAGCTTCTTCCTGCTGGCTGACGCTGGCACTGCACCAAACAAGCTCGTCGCTGACTTCGGCGGCGAGAAAAGTTGCCCGGGCACTTTCTTCGACACCAGGCATTTCTGACCCGCGCCGGCCACGGTAATCAACGCCCTGCAACTGAAAGTAAATCAGTGTCGCCTCGTTGGCCTCGAGCCAGCGACCCTCTCCATCCTTGAAGCAAACGATATCGGGCAGCGCATTGATCAATGTACGCAAGGTACGCTCGGCACCACGCAATTGCCCTTGCAAGCGCAGAATCGGCGTCATCACCCAGCGCCCCAGCGCAAGATTGAGCGCGATAATGGCACACAGGGTGACCAAGATCATCGCCAGAATCATCTGATCACGCCCGTCACGCGATAGTTTGACGAACTCATCGACATAACCGCTGGTTGCTACAATCCAGCCCAACTCGGGATATTCGGAAAAAGCTGCAATTTTCTGACGTGGCGACGTATCACCAAGCTCCTCGTTGCGCCACGCGTAGAAAAGCACGCCCGACTTGCGGCTGAGGATTTCACGGGTCGTTGCTTCCTGCTCGTTGGCCGCCAACCCAACGGCATATTCCTTACCCTGCTTGGCCGGGTGCAGCAAAAAATGTCCGTAGCCATCGCCCTTGGCCGAGTTGATCACGAAAGCGTAGCCGCTCTTGCCAATCGTTATCTGGCGTACCTTGTCGAGCAGAGAGTCGATGCTCTCGGTTAGATCCATGCCGACAAAAAGCAGCCCGATCACACGATTCGACGCATCGAGCAGCGGGGTGTATTCGGTCATGTATTGCTTCCCGAATAGCCGCGCCGGCCCCTGAAATGTTTGACCGGCGAGCACTTTGGCATAACCGGGATGATCCTTGCCGAGCAAGGTGCCAATTGCCGGCGCCCCGTCTTCCCGGGTCAGCGACGTAGTGACGCGCAGAAAATCATCGCCCAGCCGGACAAAAACAGTGGCGACACTCCCCCCCGTATCGCGGCTGAACTGATTAACAATGCGGTGATCGAGATTAACCGGCAGTTCGTTGAAACGCAGAACCGGCGCGCTAACACCGCCAACATTGACCTGCTGCGTTTCGTCGAGGGAAAAATCCCCCCGGTAGTAATGGCGAAAGGCTGCCCCCAGACGCATCAGTGCTATTTTGAGCCCATCCTGATTGGCGACAATCATGTTGCGCAACATCAGATTGCTCGCGCTGATCTGACTGATCGCCTCCTCCGTTGCCGCACGCTCAAGATCGCGCACGGTATACCAGCCAAAAGGCAACATCACCGCCGCCATCACGGCAACAACGATCAGCGACAATTTTGCTCTCAAGGCAAAAGAGGCGTCGGAAACATGAGGATGTTGTGCGGCAGAGAACATTCGGGCGACCCGTATTTATTGAATTATTGACAACTCACATCGAAAATCAGTTGAGCACAGCAAGGACGAAAAACCTACCGCATTTATTGTATGAAGCATGGCGGACTCTCAAGCTGCCCAGCAGAATCTGCCGCCCTGCATTTTCTTTGCCTGATACATCGCATGATCAGCGGCACTCAATAGCGCCTCCGGGAGACAGCGACCATCTCCTAGCGCAATGCCGATTGAGGTTCCCAAACGGCACGATTGGTCGTTAATCAGAAACGGCTGCTCAAAAACGGCCAGACATTTATTCGCCACCATTTCTGCTGAATCCCTTGCATCTTCACGCAAATCCGAGAGCAGTATCACAAACTCGTCACCGCCCACCCGGGCCAGCGTATCTTCACTGCGTAGCGCTTCAGACAAGCGTCTCGCCACTTCGCGCAGACAGGTATCCCCTGCCTCATGGCCGAATCCGTCATTAATCGGCTTGAAGCCATCGAGATCAAGGAACAATGTGGCAATTTGCCCTTCGTTACGCTGTGCACGCGCCAAAGCCAGCTTCATGCGATCCGCCAGAAGCCAGCGATTGGGCAGGCCGGTAAGCGTGTCGTGGTGTGCCATGTGATCCAGCTTGGCGCGACTTTCGAGCAATTTCGCCAAAAGGCGATTGAATGCCGCCGTCAGGTGGCCCACCTCGTCATTTAGCACCACGGGCAACGGCTCAAGCGGGATTTCACCGAGCGTCATCCGATCCGCATGATGCGCTGAGTTCATGAGCGGCCGCATCACGCGGCGCATGACCAGTACCATGACAAGCAAAAAGATGGGCAAAATAATGGCCGTACTTTTCAGCACATAACGACGGATGCTGGTAACCGGCGCATAGGCTTCGCTGCTCGGCAAGCGCGCCACCACAAACCAGCCGCTGGCAGGCACAGAAGCAATTGCCGCCAATTCTTCAATACCGCTCCTGACGCTAACCGCAACACCACGAAACCCCTGCATCGCCTGATCATGCTGCGGATGCTCGCCCTCGTTCGGCGTTGCGGTGAGTACGAGATTTCGATCCGATGCGGCAATGAATAATTTATCGCGCGGCGAAATCAGGAGCAATCCTCCCGTGCTACCCACTTGAGCCGCCCGTAAAGTACCCATGAAATTAGGGGAGTCGAGCGGAGAGATCCCGACCAGAACACCCATAATTTTCCCGGCGGCATCACGCAAAGGTATCGCCATTGGCAAAACCGGCACCTTGACAGCGCGCCCGATGACAGGCCGGCCGATGGCGAACTCACCTTTGATGGCTTGCTGAAAATAGTCACGATCTGCGTAAGACAAACCGCCTCGATCAGCGGGTGCGCTGGAATCTGTCAGCACCACACCTTCGGCGCTAAGTACGAACATGCCCAATGCAAATAAAGGATTCATCTCTTGGCGCTCAGCAAGCCATTGCTGCATCTGTTGCTGATTGTTCAGCAGCGCCAGCGGCAATCTCAGCGCAACGCGTGTCAGCAAATCACGGCGTTCAAGAATGTCATGATTGACATCCTGTGCAACATAATTTGCGATCGTCAGCAACTGATCCGACGCAAGTTTGGTTACGTCATCGCGCAGATAGTCCGTCAGAAGAAAAACCCGCCCAAGCGCGCCGGCGATTAGGAATACCACTCCCAGCAACATCATGCGGGTCGTCAGACTATTAAAATTCAGGCGAAAATTCATCGACAAGGCCAAAGGAAGCGCTTGGTGCAAGCGTAAGGAAAGTACAATAACCCTTTAGAATAGTAGGGTCAAAATCTTAACGCCACGTTTTTTCATTTGCGATGCACTGATTAGAGGAAAACAAAAGAAATCCGGGGCACCGCTTGACGACGAGATAGCGAATGCGCTCTACTGCTTCGGCATACGATTGATTAAGCCAGTTTGCGCACCTTCGAACAATTTGATGACATTTCAAACCGCTTCAAATACTGCACTGAAAATCGAGGACACACTTTGCTGCAACTGATCGATCACATCGTTCGGACTTCGTCCCGGCGGGATCGAACCGAAATCAATGTCGCCGTGCTGGAAGCGATGGAGGATTTGTTTCATCCTTTGTCATTGACCATCTACCGTGCCTTCCTTGGCACCGAGCGCACCATGGTTTTTGCCTGTGCGGGCGTGAGCAAGGCAGGCCGTTATGTGCGGAATGCTTACCTGCCGGAAACCGAGTACTGTCAGCCGATCGATTTCGACCCGTTACTTCAGCGCAGCCAATCAGAAAACGCGGCCGTTCTCGAGCGTCAAGCCGACGGTCACTGTCGTCTGATCTTCCCAGTAGCGCCGGTTGAGCGCCTGCTTTACATGATCGACATCACGATTGCTGACGACCTGACCCCGCAGCAGCGGATCGTACTGATGGGCTTTGTTGAATACTTCTCGAACCATATCGCACTGCTTGATTATGGTGAAACCGATACCCTGACCGGCTTGCCGAACCGGAAAACATTTGACAAGCATCTATTCGAGGTGCTCGGCCAGGCGTCTGCGGATCAAAACCAGTCGCTGCAAAGCAACACGCCGCACCGACGCAAGGGCGGCGACAATGGCCGGCACTGGCTGGCGGTCTGTGATATTGATCATTTCAAATCGGTCAATGACACGCACGGCCATCTGATCGGCGATGAGGTGCTGGTCATGTTCGCCAGCCTGATGCGCAATACCTTCCGCTTTCAGGATCAACTGTTCCGTTTCGGCGGCGAGGAGTTCATCGCGGTCATCCAGCCAACCACGGAAGCCAACGTATTGCGCGCTTTCGAGCGTTTCCGCCAGATGGTTGAAAACCATGTTTTCAGCCGGGTCGGCCGCATTACGGTCAGCATCGGTTACAGCCAGTTATCCCCCAATGACACCCCCTCAGACGTCATTGATCGCGCCGATGACGCGCTCTACTACATCAAACAGAACGGCCGCAATAACGTGGGCTGTTATGAGCAGTTGATCAGCTCAGGTAAACTGGCCAGCAAAGCGTCTCACACAGGAGAAATCGAGCTCTTTTAGTGTTCGATGCCAAATATTGCCTGCATCCTCTGCATCTCCGACGGAACAAATGCAGTCCATGAAGCACTAATGTCCATGATGAAAAAAACCAGGCTTGAGTTTGCCGGTCGTGCAGTGCGATGCTTATCCGCTGCCCTCTTTTTTAGTGCAGTTCTGATACCGCTATCCAGCCAGGGCGCTGAGCGCCGCTCAGCTGCGCTGACCGGTATTCCATCCGGTGCCCTCCCCCAGCAGCAAAACTGTGCTGAAAATGGCCGTTGGCTGGTGCTTGATGGCAAGAAAACACAGATATCAACCGGCAATCTTGTCATCGGCGCCGCCGCACAACGTGAGGTTGTGCTACTCGGCGAGGATCACGACAACGAAGACCACCATCGCTGGCAATTACAAACGCTGGCCGTGCTGCACGCCCAGCGGCCGGATCTGGTCATCGGTTTCGAGATGTTTCCCCGGCGTCTGCAACCGGTTCTGGATCGCTGGGTGCAAGGCAAGTTATCGCCCAAGGAATTTTTCGCTCAGACCGAGTGGGATCGTGTCTGGGGGCAACCAGCAGAGCTCTATCTGCCCCTTTTCGAGTTTGCCCGGATCAACCGTATCCCCATGGTGGCGCTCAATATTGATCAGAAGCTAACGCGTGCGATTGGTGAAAAAGGCTGGGACGCCATCCCGCCGGAAGCGCGTGAAGGTGTCAGCCGTGCAGCGCCTCCGCTACCGGCTTACCGTGAGTTTCTGTCACAAATTTTCCGTGAACACGGACCGGCACGCCCGGGTAAATCGACGAAACCTGATCCTGCTTTTAACAATTTTGTAGACGCACAAACTGCCTGGGATCGGGCAATGGCCGAAGCATTGGTGCAGCGGCTTAATAACGGGAAGGCTACTGATAGCAAGCCGCTGCTGGTTGGCATCATGGGGAGCGGCCACCTCCGCTTTGGTTACGGCGTCCCGCATCAGCTACGCGATCTCGGCGTCACGAATCCCGGTGTTCTGATCCCACTGACAGCGAGTGCAGACTGCCGTGAGTTGCGCGCCGGCTTTGCCGACGCTGTCTTTATCGTGCCGGACAAACCGCTCATTTCGGCAGAGCCGCCAAGGCTGGGAGTTCAACTTGAGGATGTAAACGGCACGGTTCGCGTTGCGGCGGTAACGGCTGGTAGCCTGGCTGAAAAAACAGGGCTGAAGGCCGGCGACCGCTTGCTCGAAGTCGCCAGTCGCCCGGCAGAAAAAACCACGGCGGTGATTGCCACGATCCGCCGGCAAACGCCGGGCACCTGGCTCCCGTTGCGGGTTCAACGTGGCGATGCCAATCTTGATCTTGTGGTGCGCTTTCCCGCGACCCCGTGAAAACACAAACGTTTCTGGCCACAGCAAGCTGGACGATGAAAACAGGGTGGATCTTTATTGCAGCGCACCGGCTACTGCTGTCGCTGCTTCTACTGGTAATTTTTCGACCGGCGAACGCGGCGCCTTCGCTTGATCTTGATATCACGCTCGATCCGGCAACTCGTCAATTCAAGGCTCAGGCGACGCTCCAGCCGGAGACGCGCGATTTCCGGTTTTCTCTCTATGAGTCATTACAAATCGTTGGCGCATCTGCCGATGGTAAGACACTGCGCGCTGAACGGCTGACTCGCCGAAACGGATCTAACGAGTGGCGAATCAAGCTACCGGAAACCGCCAGAAAGTTACTGATCAACTACGAAGGCACCCTCCCCGCGCTTGAGCGCACGCGTGATCATCGCCAGGTATTGCATCGCTTATCACCGATGGCTGCGCCTGAAGGGAGCTTTCTGC
>CAJBIL010000231.1 GCA_903953145.1 uncultured beta proteobacterium | reverse complement strand
GTGGTGATCGCTGCAAATGGTCAGGAAGCCCTTGATGCCTTGTCTGTTGAGCCCTTTGATCTGGTCCTGATGGATATGCAGATGCCGGTGATGGATGGTATCGAGGCCACGTTGCTGATCCGGGCGAACGAAAAGGCAAGTGCAAGCCGTCACCTGCCGATTGTTGCAATGACTGCCAACGCCATGCAGGGGGATCGTGAACGTTGCCTGGCGGCGGGGATGGACGGCTATGTTTCCAAGCCGGTGAAGCCGGACGAATTATTTGCCCAGATTGCAGCAGCGCTCGGTGCCGATGCCGCCATGGCGGTGGCAATACCGCTGCCGGCGGCTCCTGAAGAAAAGGCTTTCAACCGTGCCGAGGTGCTCGAACGGCTGGGCGACGATGAGTCCCTGTTTCAGACACTGGCCGGGATGTTTGTGAGTGATAGCGCAAATTACATCCACGCCCTTGAGCAAGCGCTGGCAGCGGGCGATGCGCCGAGGCTCGAACGTGAAGCACACACCGTCAAGGGCCTGCTCGCCACGTTCTCGGCGGAAGCAGGTACTGAGCTTGCGCAACAACTCGAACATCTGGCCCGGCGCGGTAGCCTCGAAGGCGCTGATTCGCTAACTGCTGATCTGATACTGGCTGTTAAAAAGTTTGCCGATGTACTATCGGCCGAGCTCGTTTAAGCGGGCAGCCGGAGCGCCAGTGCGGCGGTTTCCGGTGTTGTGCCGTAAGGCACGATGCCAAGCAGTGGCGCGCTGATTCGTGCTTTCAAAGTGGCCAGATTTTCATCAACGCGTGCCATCGCCGGGTCTATCCCGTTAGCCACCCAGCCGGCCAGCTTTAGCCCGCGTGCAGCAATGGCCTGTTCGGTCAAAAGGGCGTGGTTGATGCAACCGAGGCGCAGGCCAACGACCAGGATAACCGGCAGATCGAGTGCTACAGCAAGATCTGCGGTATCGCTGACGGGGCCGAGCGGCACACAAAAACCACCCACCCCTTCGACCAGTACAGCATCAGCCAGCCCGCTCAACTGCTTGAAGGCAGAAACAATCTGCGCCAGTTCGATGGTAATGCCTTCTTCCGCAGCTGCAATGTGCGGCGCAACGGCAGCATTGAAGGCATAAGGATTGATCAACTGGCGCGGTGCCGTGATTGACGAAGCCGCAATCAATTGTTCGACATCCTCGTTTTTCCCCTCAACATCCAGCCCCGCAGCCACCGGCTTCATTCCGAGCGCCGTCCGGCCCTGATTGCGCAGGGCGTGCAACAGCGCGCAGGCGATAAAGGTTTTGCCGACTTCGGTATCGGTGCCGGTGATGAACCAGGCTGGGCTTGATGTTGGTTTTGGCATAGGAGATGCGAAATCTTAGAACACGTCAGATTTTCTACTTCGCGGTTTGGGCTGAGAAATCCTTGGCCTTGAAGGCTTTGGCCAGCTCAGCGCCGTCGGCCGCCAAAGCGCGTACCGTAATTTGGTAGCTGTGGCCGAAACTGGAAAAGTTGTTAGGGCATGGGCCAAGGTAATTGGCTTTTAATTCACCCTCCGGGATTGCAGCACTTGATCCGCCAGCATGCGGAACATTGCCGCCTCCGTGATCCTTATTTTGGTAATCAAGATCATTCATTTGAACGGATAGACTTTTTGTTCCGTCAGGAACGCCGGAAACACTAAGCGCAGGCGAGGTGTTGTTGCAGCGATGCGCTACTTTCCAGTCCCAATCAACGGTAAGGCCTGATTGAGCGAAGGCTGGAATAGCGGCAGTAAGAAGTGTTGCGAGTAGTGCGAAACGCATTTTTGCTCCTTTGAGCGTGGTTGAGAAATCCAATGAGATGAAAAGCTGGCCGGCAAGATTGCATGACTTCATGCGCAGGTTCGGATTTGCGTATTTTATTACCTTAATCCTCATCGTTCCGCGTAGCCAAGAATCACGTCGTAACTTGCGGGCAGGCCTTCTGGCGTACGGTGTTGTTCGTAGGCTATTTCGAGTGACTGCCAGGCGTTTCGTCCCATCATGCCGCTGCGTGCACCGGGGCCGACGGGGTTGGCGCCGATGGCTTTGACGGCGTGGAGCAGTGTTTTCAGGTCGGGATAGTGCTGGGTCAGGGTTTCACGCTGGAGTGAGATGCCTGAAAATCCGGCGTTTTGCAGGGACTGGCGGATCATTGCCGGTTCGCTGAAGGGCAGCGTATGGCGATAGTCGTCCACCCGGGCAAAAGCGCTGCGTAATTCCCGGAAGGTACCCGGGCCGAGCGTGCTGACCGCTAGCCGGCCATGGGGTCGAAGGACGCGTGCGGCTTCGGCGAATACGGTATCGGCGTTGCACCACTGGAGGGTCAGGCTGGACCACCAGACATCGAAACTTTGCTCGTCAAAAGGGAGTGCTTCGATATCGGCCGTGGTGCAGGTGTCGGCCGCATTGCGCGCCAGATCAAGCATGGCCGGGGCGAAGTCGACGATGCTCAGGTGCGCTGATGGCCAGCGTGCACGCAGCAGGCGCGTGCCATAGCCGGTGCCGCAACCGGCATCGAGAATGCTCAGGGTGGCTGGTTTTTCCGGTAGATCAAATCTGGCGAGCAGGTGCTCGCAGACTTGCCTTTGCAGCACGGCGGCGGTGTCGTAGGAGGTGGCGGCGCGGTCGAAGGCGTCGCGTATGCGTTGCTTAGCGGGCAGTGATTTCATGGCAGAAATCGCTGGCTTGCCGGGCAAAGCGCACCGGGTCGGCGAGAAAGGGGGTGTGTGCGGTTGCGGGGAACACTTCAAGCCGGGCATTCGGCAACTGGTCTTTCAACCATTGTGCCGCAGCCAGGGGCATCAGCGGATCGTGTTCGCCGTGGATGAGCAGGGTGGGCGCCTTGATGGATGGCAGCTGCGCACGGATATCAACATCGCGCAGCCAGCTCAGGCCGGTGAGCAGGGTGTCGGTATCAGGAAGTGGTGAGGCCAGCGCTAGCCGGGTCATTTGCCGGCTCAGTGCGCGTGCCTGAAGGTCGCCCTGATTAAGTAGGGCGATGAAGCGTTGCAGGGTCGTGGCCGCATCGTTGCGTACCGCTTCGCTGAAGGCGTCAAGCAGGCTTGAGGGTTGCGCGTGAGGCCAGTCGGCCCGCTGCGTGAAGCTGGGTGTGCCGGCGATCAGGATCAGCCCTTTGATGCGTTGCGGTGCGCGTAAGCTGGCCTGATTTTCAGTCTGAATCGCAGCCTGCATCGCAACCTGTAACGCGAGCATGCCGCCGAGTGACCAGCCGCACAGGATGCAGTCTTCCGGCAGGGCGTTGCTGAGGGCGTCAGCGGTTTTGACAAAAGTGGATACGGAATCGGTCGATGCTCTGGAAGGCGCATCAAATGGCGTTCTAGCACAGGCATTGGCCAGGATCGTTTGTTCATGCGGGTTCTGGCGATGCATGTTCGTAGACTGTTGATCCATGCGGGTTACAGGCCCGCTGTAGCCGGGCAGATCAATTAAATGTACGCGGCAACGTTGGGCCAGTGCGTCGACAACGGGTGCCCAGACTGCGCTGCCTAGCCCCCAGCCGTGCAGCAGCACAATGTCCGGGCCGTTGCCGGTGCTGTTCAGGATCATGCCAGTGCTTTTAACGCATCGATCAGTTGTTCGACCTGATCCGTTGTGTGCGCTGCGCTGAGTGAAACGCGCAGGCGGGCGCTGCCTTTGGCGACCGTTGGCGGGCGGATCGCCGGCACCCACAGGCCGCGTTCAAAAAGCGCGTTAGCCACACGCAGCGTCTCGAAGTTGTCGCCGATCATTACCGGCTGAATTGCGGTCGGTGAGGGCAGCAGTTGCCAGCGCGTGTTTGCCAGCCCGTCTCGTAGTTGCGCCGTTAGCTGCCACAAACGCGTGCGGCGGGCATCGCCGTTCTCGATCAGGTCGAGGCTGGCGAGTAGCGCGCTGGCGATCATGGGGCTTGAACCCGTGGTGAAAATATAGGTTCGGGCACGTTGCAGCAGCCACTCGATGACTGCTTCATGAGCCGCGACAAATGCGCCGGATGCGCCCGCCGCCTTGCCCAGCGTGCCCATATAAATCACACGTTGTGCGGCAGGCAACTGGAAGTGGGCGAGGCTGCCGCGCCCCTGGGTACCGAGTACGCCGAAGCCGTGAGCGTCGTCGATGACGAGCCAGGCATCAAAGCGTTCGGCCAGTTCGAGCAAGGCAGGTAGCGGTGCCAGATCGCCATCCATGCTGAATACGGCGTCGGTCAGAATGAGCTTGCGCCTGGCTTTACTTGCTGCCAGTTGGCGTTCAAGCGTCGTTAGATCGCCATGCGGGTAACGCTGGCTGTCGGCACGCGAGAGTTGCACGGCGTCAATCAGCGAAGCGTGGTTGAGCCGGTCGGAAAATACCGTATCGCCCCGCCCGACTAGTGCCGGGAGGATGCCAAGGTTGGCCATGTAGCCCGTTGAGAAGAGCAATGCGCGCGGGAAGCCGGTGAACGCGGCAAGCGCTTGCTCCAGCGCCTCGTGCGGTGCCAGATGGCCGCTGACCAGATGCGAGGCGCCACTTCCGACGCCCCAGGCTCTCGCGCCGGCGCATGCGGCTTCGATGAGCGCCGGATCGTTGGCCAGGCCAAGATAGTCGTTGCTGCAAAAGCTGATCAGTGACCGGCCATCCACTACAGCGAGCGGGCCACAGGGCGCATCCAGCTTGCGTCTACGACGTTTCAGGCCGGCCGCATCAGCTGCCAAAAGTTCGGCAGACAGTGCGGCAATCAGTCGGGAAGTGCCGGATTCAGGCATTCACTTCAAACGGGCGTTCGGTTTTGTTACTGCTCAGCGTTCAAACGATCATCCCGGCGCCAACCGTATTGTTGCTGGATTCATCGATCACGATGAAAGCGCCCGTGCCACGGCTTTCGATGTAAGGGTCGGCAAAGATCGGCTGTGCCAGCTTGAAGCTGACTTTGGCGATGTCATTCATCGCCAGTTTTTCGGCCGGCTGGCGTTCCATGGTGTTGATGTCCATGCGGAAGTCGATGCCGGCGAGCATCGCCTTGCTGTCGCGCGTGGTGTGACGGATCAGATATTTGCGGCGCGGGTCGAGTGGTGACTCGGAGAGCCAGCAGAGCATGGCGTCGATCTGCTTGGTGATATTCGGCAGTTCGCTGGTTTTAACGATCATGTCGCCGCGTGAAATATCGATTTCATCAGCCAGCAGAATGGTCACCGATTGTTCGGCGACGACGTGCGGTAGTGATTCTCCAAGCATCTGGATGTCTTTGACGCGCGTTTCAAGGCCCGAGGGCAGGACGGTCACTTCATCACCGATCGCCAGTTCGCCGGATTCAACGCGCCCCATGAAGCCGCGATAGTCGTGCAGTTCGGGGTTGGCCGAATCCTGCGGGCGGCAGACGTATTGCACCGGGAAGCGGAATTTCTCGCTGCCTGCGTTGTGCGCCGGGGGGGCGGCTTCGAGGATGTCGAGCAGCGTCGGGCCATCGTACCAGTCGAGACGTTCGCCGCGATCAACGATCATGTCGCCGTTCAGGGCCGACATCGGGATGAAGCGCACGTCGGCAATACCGAGCTTGGCGGCAAAGGCGATGTAGTCGGCCTTGATCTGCTCGTAGGTTTCCTGTGCGTAATCAACCAGATCCATCTTGTTGATGGCGACGATCACATGCGGAATATTGACCAGATGCGCAAGGTAGGAATGGCGGCGCGTTTGCGTCAATACGCCTTTGCGTGCATCGATCAGGATGATGGCGAGGTCGGCCGTCGAGGCTGCCGTCACCATGTTGCGCGTGTATTGCTCGTGACCTGGCGCGTCGGCAATGATGTACTTGCGCGTGCCGGTTGTGAAGTAGCGGTAGGCGACGTCGATGGTAATGCCCTGCTCGCGCTCGGCTTGCAGGCCGTCGGTCAGCAGCGAAAGATCAACGGCGTCCATGCCGCGCTTCTCCGAGGTGCGCGCGATGGCGTGCAGCGTGTCGGCGAGGATGGTCTTGGTGTCGAAGAGCAACCGGCCGATCAGCGT
>CAJBIL010000230.1 GCA_903953145.1 uncultured beta proteobacterium | reverse complement strand
CGGACTTGGTGCCGGCGTCTGGTCACGCGATGGCAACACCGCCTATCGCATGGGCCGGGGCATCAAGGCCGGCCGCGTCTGGACCAACTGCTATCACGCCTACCCGGCGCACGCCACCTTCGGCGGCTACAAGGAGTCCGGGATCGGTCGTGAAACGCACAAGGTGATGCTCGACCACTATCAGCAAACCAAGTGTCTGCTGGTTAGCTACAGCCCGAAGAAGCTGGGTTTCTTCTAAGCGAAGGATTGGTGCAGAATTGGCAGCGAGCATCGCGCAGCATGTATGTGCGTGGTGAGCCGTCGCTGTAAGTTGTAGGCTGTGAAAACAGAGGGGGGCGGGTGACCGCCCCTTTTCTTTGGGATAATGTCGCGGGAACGTGAGGAGAGAAACGATGGTTGAGAAAGTCATTGCCACACAAACTGCGCTGGATCTGATCGAGCGCTTGAAGAAGAAGCACGGGCCGGTGATGTTTCATCAGTCCGGTGGCTGTTGTGACAACAGTGCGGCGAACTGTTATCTGCCGGGTGAGTTGACGATTGGTGCTGGTGATGTCCTGCTTGGCGAAATCGGCGGTAGCCCGTTTTATATGAGCAAGTCGCAATACGCCTACTGGAAGCATACGCAGTTGATTATTGATGTGACTGAGGGCCACGGCGGTACTTTTTCACTCGAGGGCCCTGAGGGCGTGGCGTTTCTGACACGGTCACGGTTATTTACGGATGCGGAGTGGGCAGAACTGGAACAGGCAGGCGCTGTTTGATTAGAGAATAATGTACAGAAGCCTGTTCAGTTTTGGAGCATTGAAACAATATGCAACATTGATATACCCGATCTTTGCTTAAAGAGTCCTGCACCGATTTGCCGATGTTTTAAATGAACTGGTGATTGCACATGTGCGTTTGCTGGCGGCTAGCCACGCTAGATCAAGCCGGAATGTCAGGCACCAGCGTTCTTTCAAGCTGAGAAATGCGATCCTTGAGTTGAAGTTTTCTCTTTTTGAGGCGCCTGACCAGTAATTGATCGGGTGGTGGATTAAGCAGGAGATGCTCAATCACCAGATCAAGGTCGCGATGCTCAACCTGCATTTCGTGCAGGCAGACACGGGTATCTGCAATTTCTTCTTCGGTTAGCGTCATCAGGATTTCCTATGGAGTGAATCAACTCGTGGGGTATAAGCGCAAAAAAATTGAATATGCGTACGTCGGGGGTGTTGAAATTTGAGGTCTTACGAATAATTAACGAATAGAATAGGCGTAGGGATTGTAACGATTGTAACGCTTGGTAACCGTTGGAGAAGTCAGATGCTTTATCACGTCATGGTTTCGTTTGGTAAGGAGAAAGAATATGAATACAAACTCTCCGACGCCGAACTCGCAGAGGGGAGTGCTGAAGAGGCACGCCGTTGGTTTGACAAGGAATTCACTGATCTTGAGTGCGAACCGACCAATCCGATGGGCAAAGTCCTGATTATCGACAAAATTCTGAATGTAGCCCGCTACGGTGGTGAGCAGCGTTTTGTCGATGGAAAAATGTGGGCAACTCAGTTTGCGCGCTACACAGCGCTTGCCTTGGGGCGGGACACAATTCGAGTCGATGTAGCAGCTTTTAATATCGGTTATTGATTTTTTTCTGTTTTGAAAAGCGGCGCAACCTTACGGTCTGCGCCGTTTTTTTGTGCTGCAAATCTACTTATCGCTTTAGATTTTATCTGGCAATCTACTTTTCTTTTTGACCCGGGGTATTTTTTTAACTTATTGTAATTTATAGCTTATTTTCTTGGCACGCTTCTTGTTAATCAATGTCGCAAAGCGCGACTGCGTTAACCCCCCGGTCACTGGCTGGGCGACACAAGAGAGGGCGAAGAAATGGCGAATACCAATTTGCTTAAGCTGGAAGATAACGACAGCATCGTTGCTGCGTGCAAACGGCTTGAGATGTCAAAACGTGAGTTTCTGCAATTCTGTGCAGCCATGTCGGCAACCCTGGGTTTGCCGCAAGGCGCTGAAGCGGCAATGGCCACCGCCGTGGCGGCCAAGAAGCGGCCATCAGTGATCTGGCTGCACTTCCAGGAATGTACCGGCTGCACCGAGTCAATGTTGCGTGCCGAGCACCCGACGCTGGAGAAGTTGATTCTCGACGTCATTTCTCTGGATTATCACGAAACACTTTTTGCCGCCGCAGGCCACCAGGCCGAGAGCGCCCGTAAAACAGCGATGGCTGAGAACAAGGGCAAGTATCTTCTGGTGATTGAAGGCGCGATCCCAACGCGCGATGGTGGAATTTACTGCAAGATTGGCGGCAAAACCGCCATTGAGCTAACCAAAGAGTGTGCCGCGGATGCGGCGGCTGTGATTGCCATCGGTTCTTGCGCCAGTTGGGGTGGCATGCCATCGACCGATCCAAATCCGACCGGTGCAACCGGGGTTGCCGCTGTGCTTGGCAAGCCTGTTGTCACCATCCCCGGTTGCCCACCAAACCCTTATAACTTCCTGTCGACGGTGGTGCACTTCCTGACCTTTGGCACATTGCCGGAGGTCGATCATCTGGGGCGTCCGAAATTTGCCTACTCGCGTCTGGTGCATGAAAACTGTGAGCGCCGTGCTCACTTCGATGCCGGGCGTTTCGCCATGGACTTCGGCGACGATGGTCACCGTAAGGGCTACTGCCTCTACAAGCTGGGTTGCAAAGGGCCGGAAACCTACGCCAATTGCCCGACCATCATGTTTGGTGATGCCGGTGGCGGTACTTGGCCAGTCGGTTGTGGCCATCCGTGCATTGGCTGTACCGAGCAAGGGGTTGGTTTTACCAAACCGATTCACATGGTTGCCAAGATGAAGAATGTCGAGCCGCCGTTGCAGTATCCGCGGATTGTTGAAGAAAAAGGCACAGGTGCAACGATTGGTTCTGCCGCTGTACTGGCCGCTGTTGCCGGCGCAGCAGCCGGAGCCGGTGCCATGGTTGCAAAGAATCTTGGGCTTTCGCATCAGGCCGAGGAAGCAGAAAAAGCCAGGGAAAACCAACGCCCCGGCGAGAAAGCAGAGGTGTGACATGCAAGCCGGCGAAAACTCACGTCGCAGATTTCTGAAAGGCTGTGCTGCCGCGGGTGGCGTTGCCGTTGCCGCAGGCGCAGTGAGCACGAGCGTTGAAGCACGCGAAACGCGCAGCCGGCCGGCCGAAGCGCTGGGTCTGTTGTACGACGCGACATTGTGCGTGGGCTGCAAGGCCTGCGTTGCGGCCTGCAAGACGGCCAATAAAAATCCCGCTGAATTTTCAACCCTCGACAAGTTATGGGATACGCCGCTCGATACGACCGGCCATACCTTCAACCTGATCAAGATGTACCGCAACGGTACGATGGAAACGAAAGACGCCGAAACCAACGGTTATGCCTTCATGAAGACCTCATGCATGCATTGCGCTGATCCGTCATGCGTATCGGCTTGCCCGGTTTCAGCGATGACCAAAGATCCGGTAACCGGTGTCGTTGGTTATGAAGCGAGTGCCTGTATCGGTTGTCGCTACTGCGTGGCGGCGTGCCCGTTCGGGATTCCGAAGTATCAGTACGACTCACCAACCGGCCAAATCGGCAAATGCGAGCTTTGCCGGCATCGTTACAAGGATGGCAATTACTCGGCCTGCGCTGAAGTTTGCCCAACCGGTGCGACGCTCTACGGCAAGACCAGTGACCTGCTGGCAGAAGCCAAGCGCCGTCTGGCTTTGAAACCGGGTAGCGTAACCGTTTATCCGCGTGGCAACATCAGTGGCGGCAAGGATCAAAGCTACGAAGGCTATGTTGGCACCTACAAGCAGCATGTTTATGGGGAGACTGAATACGGTGGTACTCAGGTACTCAAATTGTCGGCAGTTGAATTCGAGAAGGTCGGTATGCCGAATCTGCCGCCTGAAGCGGCTGCCGCGCATTCCGAAACTATCCAGCACACGCTTTACGGCGGCATGCTGATGCCGATTGCCGTGCTTGGCGCGATGACCTTTATTGCCAAACGCAATGTGCATCACGAGGATGCCAGCGATGCTGTGCAACCTGATGCGTCGAAAGAGGAGGCGTAATCATGGCGCACAGTCATAACACGTCGCACGGGGCGCCGGCGCCGGTAGGCGGCAACCTGATGAATGCGGCAACAACGGTGAGCGCTGTCCTCATCGCTGTGATGCTTGCCGTGCTGATTACCCGTTTTATTTTTGGTCTTGGTGCGGTCACCAATCTGAATGATGGCTATCCGTGGGGGATCTGGGTTGTTGTCGATGTCGTTATCGGCTCGGCTTTTGCCTGTGGTGGCTTCTCGGTGGCCATGCTGGTCTATATTTTCAATAAGGGGCAGTATCACCCGATCGTCCGTCCGGCACTGCTGGCCAGCCTGTTTGGCTACACACTGGCCGGTGTCGGGGTGATTTTCGACCTCGGTCGCTGGTGGAACTTCTGGCACATTTTCTGGCCTGGCTATGCCAATCCCAACTCGGTAATGTTTGAGGTGGCAGTCTGTATCTCAGCCTACATCGTTGTTATGTGGCTCGAGTTTTCACCGGCTTTCCTTGAAAAATGGGGCAAGCATGAAACGAAGAAAAAACTCAACAAGGTGCTGTTCTTCCTGGTCGCGCTAGGCACGGTTCTGCCGATGATGCATCAATCGTCGCTGGGTACCTTGCTCGTCGTGATGGGCGTGCAGATCAATCCGCTCTGGCAGACACAGTTCCTGCCCCTGATTTTCCTGCTCTCGGCGATTGCGATTGGTTACGGCGTCGTGCTTTTTGAATCCTGCATTGCCTCATCGGCCTACCGGCGGACGATTGAAACGCATCTGCTCGACCCGATGGCCAAAATCATGCTCGGCGTGCTTGCCTGTTTCCTGATTGTCCGGTTTGGCGATCTGCTGGTTCGTGGCGCGCTGGTTGAGGCATTCAAACCCACTTTCATTGCGCTGTCTTTCTGGGTCGAAAACCTCTGTTTCGTTGCGCCTTTTCTGTTGGTGGGCAGTGCGACTGCGCGCCGTAATCCGGCAAAACTGTTTCTGGCCGGCGTAGCGATCATGCTTGGCGGCATTTTCCTGCGTATCAATGGTTTTCTGATCGGTTACGACACAGGGCCGGGCTGGACTTATTTCCCGTCAGTGCCGGAACTCCTCGTCACCATTGGCATGTTTGCCATTGAGATTCTTGGCTATATCATCATCACGCGTCGCTTCCCGGTTTTACCGCGAGAAGCTGACCATGCTTTCAGCGCACGCAGCTAACCCAGATTCAGGAGAAAAAAATGTCCAAAAGAGTCACGATTGACCCAGTTACCCGAATCGAAGGCCATCTGCGCGTTGACGTTGAAGTTGATGCCGGCAAGGTCAAGAAAGCCTGGGCGTCAGGCCAGATGTGGCGCGGCGTCGAGAATATCCTGATTGGCCGTGATCCCCGTGACGCATGGGCAATCACCCAGCGAATCTGCGGTGTTTGCACCACGGTGCATGCGATCGCCTCAGTTCGCGCGGTTGAAAACGCACTGCAACTGGAAATCCCGGTTAATGCACAGTACATTCGCAATCTGATCATTCTGGCGCACGCCATTCATGATCATATCGTCCACTTCTACCACCTCTCGGCACTCGACTGGGTCGATGTGACCAGCGCGCTGAAAGCCGATCCGGGCAAGGCGGCGAGTCTTGCGGAGAGCCTTTCCAACTGGTCGGGTAACAGCAAAGCCGAGTTCACCAAGGTCAAGGATCGCCTGACCGGTTTTGTCGGCACTGGCCAGTTAGGCATCTTTACTAATGGTTACTGGGGTCATCCGGCGATGAAGCTGCCGCCGGAAGTGAATCTGATTGCCACTGCACATTACCTGCAAGCGCTGGAAGTCCAGCGTTACGCGAGCAAGATTGTCTCGGTGCTTGGCTCCAAGTCGCCCCATATTCAGAACGTCGCAGTTGGTGGCGTGGCTAATGCTTTGTCGCTTGATTCGCAGTCCGTATTAACTGTTGAGCGCCTGCTCGCCGTCAAGGAATGGATTGTCAAACTCGATGATTTCGTTAAAAACGTCTACCTGGTCGATGTTGCCGTAGTTGGCGGCTTTTACCCGGAGTGGACGGCGATTGGTCGCGGCATCACGGATTACATCTCGGTGCCCGATATTCCGCTTGACGGAAAAAATACTGTTTTTGCCTTGCCCGGCGGGCATATTGCCAACGGTGACCTGGCTACCTTCAAGGAAATCAAGACGCACGACGACCAGTATTTCAAGGATGGTGTCGCCGAGTCCGTCAAGCACTCTTGGTACGAGGGTGGTAAAGGGCCATTGCACCCCTACAAGGGCGAAACCAAGCCGCAATACACGGACTTCCAGGATGACGGGAAGTATTCGTGGTTGAAATCGCCGACTTTTTACAGCAAGCCGATGCAGGTTGGCCCATTGCCGCGCGTACTCGCCATGGTCGCTGCCAAGCATCAGCCGACGATTGATTACGCCACCAAGGCGCTTGATCTGGTGTCGGCCGTGGCCAAGACCAAGGTAGGTCTCGGTGCGCTGCATTCAACGATCGGGCGCCATGCTGCACGCGCCGTATCGTGCGCTGTGCAGGTTGATGAACTGGCCAGGCAGTGGGATCTGCTGCTCGGCAATATGGGCAAGGGCGATCTCAAAACCTTCAACAAGCCGGTTTTTCCGAAGGGCGAAATTTCCGGTGTCGGCATTCACGAAGCGCCGCGTGGCGTTCTCTCGCACTGGGTGGTGATTGACGACGGCAAAATCAAAAATTACCAGTGTGTTGTGCCGACCACCTGGAACGCCGCGCCACGCAACGAGAAAGACGAACCGGGCGCCTACGAGGCTTGCCTGCTCGATACGCCAATCGCCGTGCCGGATCAGCCGCTTGAAGTGTTGCGCACGGTGCATTCGTTCGATCCCTGCCTTGCCTGCGCGGTGCATATCGTCGACGAAGAGCACAAGGAAGTTGTCAAGGTCACGGTGCTTTGATCCGCTGACAAATCGTTAGCTTCCGAAGGCGCAAAGTTATACGCTTTGCGCCTTCTTTTTGTTTGGATCGGAAGAAATAATGCGTATCGTCGTACTGGGTGCCGGCAATATTTTGCTGAGCGATGAAGGCGTGGGCGTTCGCGTGATCGAGCGTTTGCCTTTGAACTACTGTCTGCCGCCAGAAGTTGAAATTATTGATGGTGGTACCTGCGGTATGGAAATGCTCGAAGACCTTGAGAACCTCGACGCCTTGATCATGGTTGATGCGATTCGTGGGGGCAAGGCGCCGGGAACGCCGATCCGCCTGGCGGGCGACGCTGTGCCGGTTTTCTTCAAGACCAAGCTGTCACCGCATCAGATCGGTCTGTCAGACGTTCTGGCAACGCTCGAACTGGTTGGTAAAGCCCCCAAATACACGACTATTCTCGGTATTCAGCCAGTTTCTCTGGCGCTGGGCATGGAACTGACATCAGAAGTTGAGGCCAGAATGCCCGAGCTGATGCGTATGGTGATTGATGAGCTTGCCATGATCGGTATCAGCGCGCCTGCCCGTGCAGCGCAGGCCGCCTGATGTGCCTTTCGATCCCGATGCAGATCGTTGCCTGGGAAGATGATGCGGGTGATATTGCGCTGGTCGAACGTCCGCAAGGTGACGCAGAGGGCAGCATGCGGCGTGAACGGGTCAATATGATGCTGATTGGTGCGCAACCCGTGGGCACCTGGATTCTTTCTTCGCTCGGACTGGCCAAGGAAGTCATTGACGACGAAGAGCGCGCCCTGATCGAAGATGCACTTGCCGCGCTCTCTGCTTCTCTTGAGGGTGACTACGATGCCGCCAGTCATTTTGCGGATTTGCATGCCCGGCATCATGAGTAAATGATGAACAAACGAATTCGGATTCCCGCATTTCAGGCACCACAACCGCCGCCGGCAGCCGCAATCAACCAGAATCCGACGTTGCAGCTTGAGGCCATGTACCGCCGCATCTGGGAAACCAGCATGCACGATATGCCCTTCGTCAATCATGCACTGCGTGTTGAAGTCGTTGGGTTTCGTCGCTGGCAACCAGGCAATGAGCAAAACGACTCGGGGGATTGGGTTGGTGCCGTGATTACCCCGTGGTTTCTAAACCTCTTCGTTTTGCCCGGTGGTGGTGCTTTATGGTCGGATCGGCCCTCTGGCGAACGCTGCAACATTGCTTTCCCGGCCGGGGCGCTTGAATTTATTTCCGACGATGATGCCAGCGCAGAAATCCCTGCTTATCAGTATTGTGCGCTGATCACTCAGGTCAGCCAGTTTGACTCGCAGGAAGCGGCACGTGCTGCCGCAGAGGGGGCGCTTGAGGCTATCTT